>JAIPIK010000002.1 GCA_021734745.1 Candidatus Altimarinota bacterium
ATTATCGCCCCTTAATCTTTCAGATTAAGGTTTCAAACAGCTTTGCTGTTTGCTCACACCTAAGGTGTGAGTGGCGCGTTCATCCCACAGGCTTACGCCATGGGGCATTCCTGCGTCCACGCAGGACACGCGAGTAAATCCCGCGAGAGATTATTTACTGACACAAGGAGTTCGCGATGCTGATATCTTTTTGGATCATGCAGGTTTCGATACTTATAGCAGTATGTATCGAGCTCATGAAATTTTTCGTGTCGAATCAGCCATTATAGTGACACAATCTTTTCATTTGCCACGATCAGTATTCATTGCACGGAGACTTGGTATTAATGCGTATGGAACACCAGCTGATCAAAATCCGTATGGTTTTAAAAATAATATAAGAGAAGTTTTTGCTAATGTAAAAGCTTATTTAGATATTCTATACGGCCGGATACCAAAATACCTTGGTGAAGAAATCCCTATCACTGGAAATGGGTATGAATCTATATAACTAACAAAACTCTAAATTCACCAATAATCAAATCCATTAACCATTTAAATAAATAAGGGTTACACATATAGCATATCAATGCTATTATGAATATATGACTATTCCACTTTATAAAAATCTGACTACTACTGTTCTTCGAGCATTAAAAATTCTTGGTGGATCTGCTTCTATTAAGGATATTGAGCGTGTATCTGCTGAGTTACTTAACTTAACAGAAGAAGATAGGAATATTATTCATAAAGGTAAACAAACGAAATTGCACAATAGACTCACTTGGGCACGTTATTATTTAAAAATGAAAGGATACATTGAAAATTCAGATAAAAGTAATTACGTTTTAACAGAAAAAGGAAAGGCTCGTATTAAATAATTTAAAAAATAAAAAACCGTGCACAATACCCCTGGTGGATATGTTCACGGTTTCATTTGTAAATCAAATAGAAGTCACTCCATTTTCGTTTATTCTGATGTTGGGAGGAATTTTAAATTTCCTTCTTACTTCTCTTAAAAGATCTGTTGCTGTACCCCTGGTAAGAATAACTGGCTCTTCACCACTTTGTGTAATGGTTGCCTTCTTACCAGTGCTCCCCTTACGCCCCCCACCAACTGCACCATTCCCGTGTTTTCGGTGGGTGGAATTTTAATCGTAAGCCCCAGTTTTTGTGGTTCAGTTTTGTAAACCATTAATTCCCCCTGTTTTGAACAGAAAAGTACAACAAGTAAAATACTATACTTATAAGAATATACTGTCAACAATTTTAAATTATATTACTATATACTTAGTTCTCTATAAGTTATGCAATTTGACATAAGCAAAATCATATGTCATAGTTAAATATGGAAGCTCAAATAAAATAAATTTTGAAAGGAAAAACTATGAAACTAAACCTAAAAGACCAGAGAATTGAGTCACGGCGATTACTTATGATGCCAATATCACTTGACTATGCTGAAGAAATTTTCGGAGTTTTTGATGATAAGGTAACAAAATACATGTTTCCATCCACACCAAAGGAAGTTGAGGACACAAGAATTTTCATCCGGAGCACAATGGATAAACTTTCAAAAGGCGAGGAGCTGGTTGTTGTAATTCTGGATAAAGACACGATGGAATTCCTCGGGAATACAGGCCTACATCGTATTAATACAAGCACGCCCGAACTCGGAATTTGGATAAAGACTGCTGCTCATGGTCACGGTTACGGAAGAGAAGCAGTAACGGCTATGAAAGAATGGGCTGACAGAAACGTTAAATACGAACACCTCGTCTACCCTGTTGCTGAAGAAAATATTCCAAGTAGAAAAATCCCGGAGTCACTCGGTGGGATACTAGTATCGAATGAACCAAAATCAAACCAAGCTGGTGTAATTTATCAAGCTGTGACATATCATATCTACCCACCAAAATAGTCATTCGTTTACTCAAAAGCAATTCCGAAAGGAATTGCTTTTTTATATATTTATACCTATATTTAACACATGTAATTTAACTTGACATAAGCTAAATATCCGTTAGTATTAACTTTAGGTACCTGTGTTCTTTGTACTAAAGTATTAAATAATAAGGTTTTAATTAGCTGATATCCGATTTACATTTTGTTTTATCCAACATCACCTAAGGAGAGTAATCATGTCTACATTAAAAAAACACGCCATTTTCATTGTCTTGATGGCGACCATTTCAACTCATGTTTTTTCTGCAACAATAGGTTCAGGTTCAAAAAAATCACCAGAACCAAAAACCTCATCAAAAGTTGAAGCTAAGGTAAATGGTGAATGGTTTAAAAGAAGAGTCAAGCCAAATGGTGATACTCACTTGAACTATGGAAAAATTGGTGGTGACAACAACCTCCGCAACCATGCAGTATTTGACAAAGATCGCAAACTAAAATACCTGCGAGAAAATGGACGGGTAATCGCTGATGATTCTATTAAACATGGCAAGAATATCGTCAGTAAAGCAAAACCATTCGTTGACTCTGCGTTAAAAAATGGTCGCAATTTTAAGCCCGGCCCACCAATGGTTATTCCTGTTGTACCTCAGTTATTTAACAACAATAGAATGGCTCCGTATTCTCCATACAGGAGTAACCAGCAATACTAGCATAACAATTTTCTTTCCAATCATCCATGACGGAGGTGCAAAATGAAATCACTAGCCTTTGCTTTTATGTTGACGTTTTCACTTGCTGGTTGTGGAGCTATGGACCTTATGAATGCATCCAATTTAGGGAATGCGACACACGGTGTTATTTCAGTTTTGAATTATTTTGATAGTACGTCTGAAACTAGACAGAAAATTAAGAATGCGGAAATTGAAAACATGTGTGTATATCAGCTTGTTGGATCAGTTGAGGAGTGGCCAGCAATTTGTCCCTCTACTCTGTCAAAAATGGATGCCTGTGGCCGCATAGATTTTGTCTCAGCTTTATGCAACAAAGAACGGGCTATATTTGAAGTAAAATATAGTCCAGAAACAAAACAACGAGGGCAACTGCAGGAGGTTCAGACAACCACTGATAACACTCCAGTTAAAAAAGTTACGAGATCGAAAAAGAAGTCTACAAAATTAGCAAGTAAAAAGAAAAGTAAAAAATCAGCTGGGAAAGTTATGCCAGCAAAATTAAAACTTTAGCACATTAAAGTAAATAATCCACAATATTATTTACTTAAGACCGCCACCTGTGGCGGTCTATTTTATTCTATTTAAAAATAAGTAATATATAAGACCCATGGCTAATGTTATACTTACATAATGATAGAAAATCATCTTAGCCCTGTAAAAGTTTTTTTGAGATTACTTCCATTTGGACTTACTTTTTTTGTATTCGGTGGAGGTATTATTTACGCGTTTTTACAAATCAATAAATTAGAAAAAGACCTCAATATATTAACAATTGAGTTCGCTTCAACTACAAACAGTTTCTCTGTTAACTCAAACAAGCTTTCAGAAAATTACACAAATCTAAGTAAACAGACTAAAGGAATTTCTAATACATTAAATGATGCCCAGCAGAATATTAATGCTGTAAAAACACAGGTAGGAGGTGTAGAGCAAACTGTTGGTTCTATTTCTGGAACTGTTGGCGACCTACAGAAACTTTCAAAAGTTGACACACAACTTCTTAAGAAGTATTCAAAGGTCTACTTCATGAACGAAAACTACACCCCCGCTCATCTAACAGTTGTACCCGAAGAATACTTGTACAGCGCCACACGTCAGGAACAATTCTTGTCTGAATCATGGCCATATTTACAAAACTTACTCAACTCTGCAAAATCAAGCGGGGTTACAATTTATATTAAATCTGGATACAGATCATTCGCGGAACAAAAATCTCTCAAGTCTTCATACTCTGTAATGTATGGTGCTGGTACTGCTAATGCATTTTCTGCAGACCAAGGATATTCTGAACATCAGTTAGGAACTACCCTTGATTTCATTACTACTGGTTTAAATGGTAATTTAACTGGTTTCGATAAAACTGATTCATATCAATGGCTAGTAGATAATGCCTTTCGCTTCGGGTTCGTACTTTCATATCCAAAAGGTAATCAATATTATGTCTATGAACCATGGCATTGGCGATATGTTGGAGTAAAGCTTGCTACATATCTTCATGATAATAATCTTAATTTTTACGACATGGACCAGAGAGAAATTGACAAGTATCTTATAAACATGTTCGATTAGAGCTGAAATATTATAAAAACACTAACAACTGAAAGTGCTATACTGTGTATATTATGAAAAATATCCCAATTGTATTATTTACTTTAATTATTATTATAAGTGCTTATGTTTATATAAATAACAAACCATCTGATGTGTATGTGAATACTGATGGCACTGCACAGGTAAAAGATACTGTAAGTAATGAGCAAAAAATAGCAGATGAAACTACTTCATTAATAGATAAAAGCAAAACTATTGTCGGTTCTTCTGTTGAAAAAAATAACATTGTTGCATATCACTATGGTAATGGAGCTGAAGAAGTTCTCTTTGTAGGAGGTATACACGGTGGCTATGAGTGGAATACTGTACTTGTTGCATATCAGCTTATGGATTATCTAAAAGCAAATCCAAATATTATTCCAAGTAATCTTAAAGTAACAGTTATTCCTGTAATGAATCCTGATGGCTTAAAGAAGGTTGTAGGAACCACTGAAAGATTTTCGAGTTCTGATGTTTCATCGTCTGAAGAAACTGTTACCAGTGGTAGATTTAACGCAAATAATGTAGACCTTAGTAGAAACTTTGACTGCGACTGGAAATCAAAAGGAACTTGGCAAAACAAAACAGTTAGCGGTGGTACTAAAGTGTTTTCTGAGCCAGAATCTCTAGCAATAAAAAGTTATGTTGAAAATAATAAAATAACTGCAGCTGTTGTTTGGTATAGTGCTGCTGGTGGAGTATTCGCATCTAGTTGTCATAATGGCGTATCAGATGAGACTAGTGCCCTAACAAAAAAATTCGCTTCAGCTTCAAAATATCCAGCGTATGATAGTTTTGATTTTTATGCGACTACCGGTGATATGGTAAATTGGCTTGCAAAGAAAAATATCCCAGCTATCAGTGTACTTTTAACAAATCATGAAGATACGGAGTGGTCAAAAAATAAAGCTGGCGTTGATGCTTTACTAAAGTACTACGCTAAATAATGTCACAGTTTTTTACGAAGCAAGTTGTAACTGTAATTATTGTTCTTATAATACTTAGTACTGGTACATTTATAGTTATAAAAGAAAATTTTACTCCAGCCCTCCCTACAAAAGTAGAAGAGAAAGAAGTTCCTAAAATTGTTAAGTCCAAAATTAGTATAATCGGCAAATCCACAGAAGGAAGACTGCTCGAAAATCACTCTTTCGGAAATGGACCTACGAGCATTGTGTTTGTAGGTGGTATTCATGGTGGATATGAATGGAATAGTGTTTTTCTTGCATATAAATTTATTGATTACTTAGATTCACATTCAGAAATTATTCCTGACAATCTCACAGTATCAATAATTCCATCAGCAAATCCAGACGGATTATATAAAGTAACAGGAAAAGATGGGCGCTTCACTCTTTCTGATGTATCAATAGATAAAAAAATTCTTGAGTCTGGTCGTTTTAATGCAAACGATGTAGATATCAATCGTAATTTCGATTGCAAATGGAAACCTAGTAGTACTTGGCGTTCAAAAACTGTTAGCGCCGGAACTGAGCCATTTTCTGAACCGGAATCAAAAGCAATTCGTAATTTTATGATAAAGAATAGTCCATCTGCTGTTGTATTTTGGCACAGTCAATCGAACAATGTGTTCGCCTCTCAGTGTGAAAATGGAATTCTTCAAGAGACACTTAATATAATGAATATATATTCAAAAGCATCAGAGTATCAAGCTGTTAAAACTTTTGACGCTTATGAAGTAACTGGGGCTGTAGAAGACTGGCTAGCTTCAGTAAATATTCCAGCAATTACAGTGGAATTAAAAACACACGAAACAATTGAATGGGAACAAAATCTTTCTGGAGTTAAAGCACTTATCGTATATTTTACTAAAAATAACCAACCTGTACTAAATAGATGATTTAATATGCTTACTAAATGAGGTTCAAAGTGTTACACTTTAATATATGAATAACTTAAATTTAAATAGCATATTAAATGGAGAAATGCCTGGCTTAAGCTTAGGAATATTATTTTTACTTATGTGGAGTTTGTTTTGGAAAGGA
Source organism: Candidatus Altimarinota bacterium (assembly GCA_021734745.1). GTDB lineage: Bacteria > Patescibacteriota > Minisyncoccia > Phycocordibacterales > UBA5272 > UBA11704. Next base: position 6,212 of record JAIPIK010000002.1, read on the forward strand.
TTAGCACTTTGGCATTCAGCTAGACGTGGTCAACCTTGGTGGTTCTTAGCATTTCTAGTTGTTAATACAGTTGGTATCTTAGAAATCGCCTATTTATTCTTAGTTATCAAACTCAAGATTGAGAATCTTTTCAAAAAGCACTAGATATTAAAATTAGCAAGAAATTGTGTAATTGTAATGTGTTAAAAGAAACTCATATTTTATGATATCTTCCAAAATTGCTTATATTTTAAGCATTTTATCGATATTATACTTATAACAAAGTTGCATTATTGTCAATTTTAGTGTATAATGATATTTAATTACATCTAAAAATTAATTTGAACAAATTAGTTTGTTTTTTATTTTATGCGCATACTTACCAACGAATACTACACAAGCTTGCCTGGCTCAGAGAAAAAGGCTCATGGTGGCCCTGGAACATTCGCTGTAGATTTTTCTCAGTATGTTTGTAAAAGCGGCCACACATGGATAGGCTTACTTGCTACAAAAAAGGATTTTGGAAGTGATTATCGTAAAAAAGCATCGAGAAAGCATGCTGAATACATAGAAATATTATCAAATGATAAAACTTCTATAGAGGGCTTACGAGAACTTACGTCACCAATTACACCTACTGAGTATCTAAAAGATGAAATTTTATACGTTTCGGAAATAATGAGAAAATTACAGCCAGATATAATGTTTCTAAATGGATTTTCTGCATACTCATGGTTATTATATGCAGCAGCAAAAAAATGTAACCTACCTATTGTTTTTCAACATGCAGGCATAATGAAACGTGAGGTTGAACAATACGAAGAATTGTTTTCTGAAATTGGACGAAATATGTGCTATGAAATGGAACTCGACGCAACATTAGGAGTTGATGTAAATATATTTTTAAACGAATACTGCGAAAAAGAATTAGCTCATTGTTATAACCTTGACTCAGTGCCGCAATCAATAATAATTCCATTGCCTCATGCGGGGTGGATATTCGACCCAATTAAGAAAGTTCCTTCGGGTTCAAATATAACAATTGGTGTCGTAGCCCGTTGGGATAGAATTAAAAATCATCCTGCTATACTAGCTCTTGCAGAAGAAATAAATAAACAGTCACTTCCATGGAAAATTGAAGTGGTTACAACTATTCCAAAAACTAACAAGTTCAAGGAAATGAAAAGTAGATATCGTGAGCTCATAGAAGTTGTCCCTCCTATGGGCAGAACGGAGTTACGTGAATTCTATTCTAAAATTGACATAGCTCTTCTTCCTTCGAATTTTGATGCTGCGGGTGCGGTTGTAATGGAGGCACTAGCGACAGGTATTCCAACATTAATATCTCCTTCTGTTGGTTGGGTCAGTGAGTATGATGAAAATAACATGAACGAGTGGATTGTTTCCTTTGATAATCCTTCTGATGTTGTTACCAGAATACAAAATCAACTAAGAAGAGATAGTTGGCCAGAAGTGTCTTCTCTTTCAAATTATATTAAAACAATTCATGCACCAGATAATGTATATAATGCTTATCTAAATGTTTTTGAAAAAACTTTTAGTAGCAATATCTCAAAATAATAAAACTATGAAAATTTCTCAGCTTTTATCTACCTTGCACCCAACCTATCCAAAGAGTCAGCATGCGATTAACTCCCATGTTTCGTGGCTGTCCGATGGATTAGTGGGTCGTGGTCATAATGTTCACCTCTTTGCTTCCAATGAATCAGAAACAAATGCTGAGTTGCACTCAACAACGCCAGCACTTTCTACTTTAAGTCTTTCGGATTCATTCATTAGACATTACTTGATGACTCACATAACAAACTGCTACGAATTTTCTCAAAAAAATGTTGATGTCGTCCATTCTCACTTTAATTTATTATCATCCTTTGTAGGTAGAATAGCTTCAATTCCTACCGTTACCTCTATTCACTCACCCCTTTCTGATGAAATAAAACCACTTCTAGAGAAATTTAGGAATGAGAGATATATTTCATTTTCTCTTGCACAGAGAAAGCAACTTCCTAGTCTAAACTGGTATGCAAACATCTATCATGGTGTAGACACAACTTTGTTTGCTTATAACGAAAAGCCAGAAGATTACTTTCTGTATATTGGTCGAATAACTGAAGATAAAGGAGTTCATCTCGCTATTGAAGCTGCGAAGGCTGCTGGGGTAAAGTTACGCATAGCTGGAGCAAGTTACCCTGCCGAAGGATACTGGCATAAACATATCGAACCGCATATAAATGGTGATACTGTCAGATTTTTTGGTAGCGCTACATTTGATGATAAAATATCTTTAATTCAAAACGCTAAAGCATTATTATTTCCAACTCAGGTTCAAGAAATATTTGGATACGTCATGATTGAAGCCATGTCATGTGGCACACCAGTTATTGGATGGAACAATGGTTCAGTAGATGAAATAGTACAACATGATGTCACTGGATATGTAGTAGATACGGTAGAAGGCATGACTGACGCAATAAAAAAAATTGACCAAATTGATAGACTGAAGGTAAGACAAAGAGCCGAGAGATACTTCAGTGTTGAAAAAATGGTTTCTGGATACGAAAAAGTGTATAAACGTGTTCTTGATGACGAATCATTCAAAAATCATAAAAAGAGTTTGAAAACTGGTAATACAGTGTTTCCGAGTGTATTTTAGATAACGTCTTAAGGTATAATTAATTTAATATGAAAAAAAATCCATCAGCTATTTTGACAACAATTACTGCTGCTATAATTTGTATTATTATTGCAGGATTATATAGATTTAACTCTACCAATAAAATTGATAGCCCTGCACTCTCTGTTTCAGTAGATGTAAAAAATAGTAGTTATATTATTGACGGTGAAACTTTTACACTTGCAGATGGAAAGAGTGAGAAAGAAATTACACCCGGATCAGCCACAAAACACATAGTGTCAATTTTTGGTGAACCAGTATATGGAGACCTTAATAATGACGGTATAGACGACGCTGCTATTATGCTTGTAAGTAATCCTGGTGGAAGCGGAACATTTTATTATGCTGTTCTTGCTATTGCAACTGGAAGTACTTATACAACCACTAATACACTTTTACTCGGTGATAGAATTGCCCCTCAAACAGTTGAAATACACGATGGTCGTGCAGTGTTTAATTATGTGGAAAGACTGGCAAATGAGCCGATGACAACTAAACCGTCAGTTGGTAAAAGTTTATGGATTCACTATGATATAAAAGATGGAAACATAGGAGAGTTCGTAAAAGATTTTGAGGGTGAAGCTGACCCCAATAGAATGACTCTTGATATGAAGAAGTGGGTATGGGTAAAAACACAAATGAATGATGGAAAAGTTATAACTCCAAAGATGGATGGCAAATTTACCCTTACATTCAATAAAGATGGTAGTGTTAACATGGGAACAGATTGTAATTCGATGGGAGGTAAATATACATTAAATGGTAAGACCCTCACCTTCGGTCAAATGATGTCAACTATGATGTATTGTGAGGGTTCACAAGAGCAAGAATTCGGAAGTGCTTTAAATGAGGTAAGTAGTTATCAGTTCACAAGTAAAGGTGAGCTTATTCTTGAAATAAAAATGGATTCTGGGGCAATTATATTTAGATAGTTATCTACTGATATAATTAATTATTATGAATGAGCATTCTAACGACCCGTTGTATGGGAAAACACTTCAATCGATACTCGAATTCCTGGTAAAAGAATATGGATTTGAGGAACTTGGTACTAATATAAAAATAAAGTGCTTCACAACTGATCCAAGTATTTCTTCATCACTTAAATTCCTGAGAAAAACACCGTGGGCAAGGGTAAAAATTGAGGAATTATATATTTCAACAATAAATTCGCAGTTGAAGAGACGTCTATAATTTATTTTTACTATAGCTGTGTATACCTTTAAGTAATAGAGGTATATTTGTAGTAAAATATAAGCATGAGAATAAAAATACAACAATCACGATTAGCAGACTTTGCCTTTGGAGATACTTCTATGTCCTACTTATGGACTATAATTAGACTATACGTTGGTTATGTGTGGTTAATGGCTGGATGGAGTAAGATATGGTCACCTGTTTGGGTTGGCCCGCAAGCAGGAACTGCATTAAATGGGTTTCTAAACGGAGCTCTCTCAAAAACTTCTGGACTTCACCCTGAAGTCACTTCATGGTATGCATATTTTATAGAGCATTTTGCCCTTAATCACACTGTTTTATTGTCATACTTGGTCGCGTATGGAGAAGTTGCTGTTGGTGTTGCTCTTATTGTAGGGTTACTTGTTGGTGTTTCATCGTTCTTTGGAATATTCATGAACTTCAATTTTCTTCTTGCTGGAACTGCGAGTATAAATCCTCAACTTGTAATTCTACAATTTCTTTTAATACTCGCATGGAGAACCGCTGGATATATTGGTGCTGATAGATTCGTATTGCCAAGACTATTTAGAAAGAAGAAGTAAATTTGAATTATTATATTACTATCAATTATCTCATAAAAAAATGGTATCACTAGAAAAAAGCCAAAGGTCTATTGTTAAGTCTGTTACTTATCGTCTACTAAGTATTGCCGCTGATATGATAGCAGCATATTTTTTTACTCAAAGCGCTGTAGCTAGTATCGGTATTGCTGCAGTTATAAATAGTTACAGTATAGTACTTTACTATCTTCATGAACGCGTATGGGCGCACATACATCTAGGTAGACGTAAAATAGTTTAATCTCTTACTAAAACTTCAGTTCCTAAATCAGCCCACACATATAGTTTTTTTGCATTTTCTGGTGTCAGGTTTACACAACCACTTGACCACTGTTGCCCGAACTTATCGTGCCAATATGCTCCGTGTATTACAGCCCCCTCCTTTGTAAAATATAAATTCCAAGGAACTCCTGGTAAATCATACTCCTTCTCACTTATATCTGGTATTGGCCCCTGCATATATCTACTAGGTGTTTTTTTATATATATGAAAAATCCCTCGCGGCGTTGGTGATACATCAAGTCCAGTTGAGACACTTGTTTCAAAAAAAAGGCTTTCGCCGTCATAGGCGTATAATTTTTGATCAGACCTATCTACAATAATATGTTTTGTACTTGTGCTAACAAAATCATCTAATAGTTCAATTGGTCCCTCGTCTTGAAATGATTTTACATAGTCAACAGACACATACCAGTCATCTGATACACGTTCCTGATATCTAAGCCACTCATCTTTAAATGTTACTCTATACCATGCTTCACCATTGACCTCCGATTTTTCACTGACCTTAAGTACAATACCATTACGAAGTCTTGTTACCACCCCTGAATTAACATTAGGTTCCTTTCTCACATTTACACACCCTCCTTCAAAAGATGGACCACATCCATCTACTATTTCCACATATCCAAATAACTCCTTTTCTTGAGAATATACCTTTTCTCCTGCCAAAGATTCAAGTATTTTAGAAACAACCTTCTTCTCACTCTCATTTTGAGGAAGGTTTACTATTGAAATAACAAGCACTGTAATAAGCAATAGAAACACTATAAATGCTTGTTTATTTTGATTTTCTGTCATTATGTTCATTCTAAAGGATTTTTTGAAATATACAACCTAAATTGATTACTCTAACAACTTGTAGGACACTTAAAGTATTTATTTTGAAAATTTAATCAGTGACCAATTACCGTCTTTAATTTATATACTTTTAGAGGTACAATGGACATACATGGACCCAGAAATAAAAAATAAAATTGAAGAACAGTCAATAAAAATTAATGCAATTTATTTATCAGTAGAAAAAACAAGAAAGTACTTTCTTGTTACAATGTGGGTAACTATTATTGCTATCGTATTGCCAATAATTGGTTTAGGGTTAATGGTTCCAACATTTCTTAGCTCCTATTCTGAAATTTTAAATGTCTCACAGTAAGCAACTAATATAAAAATCTACTAGATAACTATTATGTCAAATGTATTACTAAAAATTTATGGATTTCTCATAATAATCACCCTTCTTTTTTCTAGTATTTTTATTTATACAAAAAACTATAAAACTAATAAAGTAGATTTACCAATAGACTACGTCTCTACTGGTGCGGAAGCCGATGAGATTGGCATTATTCTTCCTGCCTCAGTATTGGTGAGTAATATTTCAACCTCAACAACAAAAGATAGTATCGAATTCAAAAAAATAACAGAATCTATACAACCTGAAAAAGTAATTGAATCTTCTGGACCAGTCTCTGATAATTCAAAAGCAACAGTAATAGATATACTAGAAACTGATACTAGAGCTATATCATTGATACCTAATCCATGCGCTAGTCCAATTATTTATACATTAGGAGAATTTGACACTAGGTTCAACATATCTAAAAGTTATTTTTTGAGTAAATTGAATGAAGCGGCATCACTTTGGAATGAAGCTTCTGGGAGAAAACTTTTTGAATATAGCCCGGATAATAATCCCAACTATCTTGTTATTGACTTAGTATATGACGAAAGACAGCAAAAAACTGACCAAAACAAACTACTCGGCGCTGAAATTGATAACTCAAAAAATGCTGCCATATTGATACAAAAAGAGTACGAGGAGCAAAAAATAATCTTCTTGAGATTAAAGGAGGAATATACGAAAGCAGTTGAGGATTTTAATATTAGACACGAAACATACAACAACAATATTATATATTGGAACGAAAAAGGTGGGGCTCCACGTAACGAGTACGATGCTCTTATGTTAGAGAAAGAACAATTACAAAAAGAAAGTGAGATGCTTACATATAAACAGAATATACTTAACTTACTACTTGCAGAAATAAATGCCAAAATTACAAAATATAACGAGCTTGTTGCCTTCTCTAATGAAAGAGTAGATATAAGTAATATTACTGCTAATAAGAAATTTACTGAAGGAAACTACAGTCCTAATACAAATAAAATTACTATATATCAATTTTCAGATGAAATAAAACTAAAAAGAGTTCTGACTCATGAATTGGGGCATACCCTTGGCATAGATCATGTTGAGAATAGTAAATCAATTATGTACGCGATTAATAATGATACAACAACTGTACTAAGCACCGAAGATAAGAGTGAGCTAGAAAAAGTATGTCCTTAAACTAATATGAAAAAATTGCTTAACGAGGATGAAACAGCAATTCTAAATGGTCTAAATACCCCATTGAAAATACAGGATTTTTTGGATACTCTTTCATTTAATAAAGAAAAGAGTGGAGAAACTTGCCTATCACCTAGAATGGTTATTAATAAGAAAAAAGCTCACTGTATTGAAGGAGCTCTACTTGCTGGAGTTGCGCTTTGGTTTCATAACAGAGCTCCTTTGATTATTAATTTAAAAGTTAGGAAAGATGATTTTGACCATATAATAACCGTATACAGAGAAAATGGTTACTACGGGGCAATAAGCAAAACCAATCACAATGTTTTACGTTTTCGTGACCCTGTTTACAAAACTATTCGTGAACTGGTGATGTCATACTTCCATGAGTACTTTCTTGTTGAAAATGGTGAGAAAACACTTCTCGGGTATACAAAACCAATTAATTTAAAAAAATTCGGAATTAGATGGATAACGAGTGATGCTGATTTATGGGATATTGCTGAAAAAATTTATGACACTCCTATTATAGAAATAGTTCCAATGGAAAATAAAAAATTATTAAGAAATGCCAGCAAGATTGAAACTACTAGCTCAAATATACAAGAGTGGAAATAATTTTAAAATACTAATTTACAACACCACCTCCTGTAACTCCACCTTCCCTTTAAACTTCACTAAAAACTTTACCCTTCCAACTATTCGATTACTATCTACCTTAACATTTACTCGCCACAACCCTTCTGGAATGTTTTCTTTCACTGAGTAGGCTCTGTACCCGTTATCTCTTCCACCTTCTAATGTAAATGAAACTGTGGTTCTTGGTATCCACTTCTTTGTTGCTTCATCATACTGCTCCCATACATGAGTAATTGGTGCTGTAAGTTCTGCCGGTGCACCGACAGCGCTAAAAAAATATACCCCTGTGTCATACGGTGTCATATAATATACAGGTGTAGCAAAGTATGAAAATTTATTGAAAAATGATGGCGATATTTTTTCCTCTTGTGCAATAAATTCTCCATTATTACTACGTACAATATTGTGATATATACCTGAATGCTTAAGTGATAGTGGAACTGCAGGAATAACATTTAAAATATATAACATACCTACAAACATTGGTATGCCTATAGCAAGGGCATAGGTTCTACTTGCTTCGTTTTTTGCTGACTCTGAAGTAAATTGTAGTAGAAACAAGTATAAAAGTGATATACAAATTGCTATTACAATACTCAGTAAAAATGTATTATCATTTTGTGTTTTTACTAATACTGGAACATTAAAAATTGTGAAGAAAAGTGTTGCGGTTAAAAGCACCCCAACATCCAAAGTAAATCGGAAAGCGTGACTAGAAACTAATTCATTCGCAACTATACAAATCAGTAAGATTAAAAATAAAGGCCACGACACAGACAAGGCCGCACTTCGAATTGCATAAATAAGAATAAAAGACAGAGCTGCACCAGATGAAAGTGCTATACCAAAGCTTGAAAATGAATATACCTTTTGTTCAAAACTACTCGCTGTATTACGAGATACCATCCATTCGCGAAACATAATCAGGAAAGCAACTGTACACAAGTGAGCCAAACCAATATATCTAGTTATTGGATGGTCAATATCTGGTAATATAATCATGTCAAATATAAAACCAGCAATAAAAATTATAGTTGTTGTATGTGCTGAGTATTTATCCAGAGTAGAGAGTCTGCGCGTCATTTGTATCAAGTGTACTAAGGAATTATAAAAAATGATATACTATTTATACATGAAAAAATTTATACTTATTATTTTAGGAATTATTGCCGTTGTGGGTATAGTGGGTGCGAGTTGGTATTATATTAATTTTCAAAAATACGCACCTGATGTATACGTAACTGATACTCCTTCTGGACAAATAACAACAGACACTGTTAATGAGACTGTGAGCACTACTACACCAACATATTCTATGGTTGATGTTGCGACACACAAAGATGCTACAAGTTGTTATTCTATTATCAGTGATTCAGTATATGACTTAACAATGTGGGTTAACTTACACCCAGGAGGAAAGGATAAAATACTTTCAATTTGTGGAATAGATGGAACAGAAAGATTTATGAAGAAACATAAAGGTGGTGAGAAGTTTATGGATATTCTTACCCGTTATAAAATCGGAGAACTTTCACAATAATTTATTAAAATATGGAAATAGCATCTATAGCACTTCCATTACATTTAATTTCACTTGTTTATGTTGCTTGGAATGTAGTTCGCGCCGATCACATGGGGTTCAATTGGATACGTGGAAAAATAGGAATACTTGATGAAAATATAGTAAATAAATATCATCGCGGTTCATGGCTAGGTTTAGGTATGATGATAGTCACGGGTTCTCTGCTATTTTGGCCGATGAGGGAGTTTCTTTTATCTAGACCTCAGTTTTATGTAAAGATGGGTTTTGTCACTGCTCTATTAATAAATGGACTTGTAATTGGCCATCTGTCAAAACTTTCAACAACTAAAACTTTTTCTTCACTATCGCTAAGAGAGAAAATTCCACTATTTATTAGTGGTGCAGTATCTACAGTTTCATGGATTGGGGCAGCCTTGGGTGGGCTTTTTCTTATACCTGAATAGTAAGTTTATACCTATAGTCCTCATAGGTCCTACACAAATATTTTTCTCATCAAAATGTCTAATTTTAGATACCACTTATTAATGAAGTCGTTTTTACTTACTGCTGATTGTAGATGTTTGTGAATGTACTTGTTTTCAAAAGATAATAGAATAAGACCCAATAATAAAAACAATATACCGTTTAAAATTGGAAGAAATACCCCGAGTATCCCAACAAGGATAAATACAGCTCCCAATATAACTCTCAATACGTGTTTTGTTGTTTTCATATATAATACTTATTTCTCAATTGATGATAACAAAATTGCGACAAAAGCGGTCCAAGAGTGGGCTTCTGATACTAGAAGCAAATGTCTCTTCTCAAGTAATTCTAAAATAAATTTTGACCCTATTGTGTAGGGATACTCCTTTGCAATTCTTTCTAACTCCCCTTTTTCTTTACCTTCACCAACACGAATAAGTAAACCTTGTCTAACTAGTTCAATAAAATCATCATATGTGCGAATTGCTACTCCTTTTTTTGATACTAGTAACTCAACAGTGTCTAATATTTCTTTGCTATTTTTTGTACAGACTGATTCTAAAAGTTTAAGAAGTAATTCTTTATCTGGGGTTCCTAGTAAGGTAATTACATCAACATGTAAGACGTCTTTTTTAGACACCGCTAACACTTGCTCAAGAATACCTAATGCATCTCTATAAGACCCCTTACCATGTCTTGCTAATAATTCAGAGCTTTCGTCAGTAATCTTCTTCCCCTCTTTATTCGCAACATGAACAAGCCTGTCCGCAAGTGTTTTTATATCTGGTTGTTTAAAAATAATTTTCTGACAACGAGAAACAATTGTTTGAGGAAGTTTATCTGGGTCAGTTGTTGCAAGAATAAAAATCACATGAGAAGGTGGTTCTTCGAGAGTTTTAAGTAGTGCATTCGCAGCTTCTTTTGTGAGCATGTGCGCCTCATCAACAATGTAGACTTTATAAGGAGATGAAAAAGGTGAAGTGCGAACGGCTTCACGAAGTTCACGTATCTCATCTATTCCACGATTGGAAGCTGCATCTATTTCAATAATATCTTCTGGATTACATCCAATATCACGAGCAAAGATACGTGCAACAGTAGTCTTACCTGTTCCACGACTACCACAAAAAAGATATGCGTGTGATATCTTTTTTTGATTAATAGAACTTGTTAGTAATGTAACTAACTGTTCCTGTCCAACAACATCATCAAATGTTTCTGGGCGGTATTTTCGATAGAGTGCAAGGTGTTGTTCTTTTGACATAGATAAATTATACCACAGCTAAATTATACTTTATTTAAAAACTTTCTAGTGATTTCCTCTATTTCTCCAGAATTTTCACATTCCATTAACTCTACTCTAAGCTCTTTTGCGCCATCGAATCCGTGTACGTAGGCTTTATAATGCTTCTTCATTATTGCAAAGTTCTTTATGTCACCTAGTTTCTCTTCGAAAAGTTTTGTGTGTTCTATAAGCATTTTTAGACGTTCCTCGGTGGTCTTCCCGTTCTTATATGACTCTTGGTCAAAGAACCATGGTGTTCCGAATATCCCACGACCTATCATTACTCCATCACAACCACTTGCTTTTGCTTTCTCATTGCCATCTTCCAGTGAAACAACATCTCCATTACCAATTACAATAGTCCCCCCATCTTTTATTTCACCAGTTACATCACGCACAAGTTTTACTATTTCTGGCATCAATTCCCAATGTGCAGAAACTTTTGACATTTCTTTACGCGTACGAAGATGAACAGTAAGAACAGGAATATTGCATTCAAGAATCTTTGGTAACCATTCTTTCCACTCTACTTTATTAAAACCAATACGTGTCTTTACAGATACTGGAATATCTACCGCTCCTTCTTGTGCGGCACGTATTACTTTCTGTGCATTTCGCCAATCCTTCATCATCGCGGCGCCTGCATTTTGCTTTTCTATACTCTTATCAGGACAACCCATATTAATATCAATACCATCAAATCCTAGCTCACGACACAACTTCGCAGCTTCACGCATTTTATCTGGCTCCGCTGTGAACAATTGAGCAACAATAGGTCGTTCAATATCACTAAATTCAAGGTCACGCTTAAGCACTTCACGGCCTGGACTACAAAGTCCGTTTGCAGAAACGAATTCTGTCCACATCACGTCTGGCCCACCTCCAACTTGTCCCATTCTAGAATATTTAGCAATCATGGTTCTAAAGGCAATATCAGTAACATCAGCCATTGGTGCAACCACATACAAGGTCGCACCTTGTACAAGTTTTTCATCAATAAGTTTCTGCCAAAAACCACGCACTGGGTTCATTTGTACCTTTTTGTGTAGTGTCTTTTTATTGCGAAATAGATGTAGTAGCCGTTGTAGTAGCATGACTTTGGATTATAGCTGTCTTATCACCTTTTGTAAACTTAAAAAAAACTTTATTACCAAATCTAGCGTCTAAGTATTCTAAACTATCTTTTTCATTCATTAACTTTGATTTTAGTGGGTCAGTATCGATTGCACTTACTAGATTAGACCAAACTTTTTCAGTATTTGCTTTTCCACTAAAAATAATTTTACTAATACCTCTTTCATCAAAAAATGAAATATCGCCGGACGCATCAATATCAATTTTGCGAACTATAAAAATAACAGTATCTATTTTATTAATTAGTTTTGTAATATTGCTAAGTGTTTCAGTATCTAACTCCTCTATTTGAGTAGAATGAATACCATCTCTATCGATTTCTTTCCTAGTTGAAGATGCTATAGATATAGTTGATAATTTACTCATATCTTTAAATTCAGTATATATAACACCATCTTTGGTTATGCCATGAACTTCGTCGATTTTAAAAAGTGGTTCATATGGAGTTACTCTAACTCGGAGTGTGTGTAACCCTATCGGCACAATATCTATTTTTTCTGAATTAGGCAGAACTTCTGAAATAGATAATTTCATTAGTTTACTAGGATACATCATAATTCTATTACTTGGAAAAACTTTATAGCGAGTTTGTGATGTTAATGTTCTAAGATTAGAATCAATTCTATCTTTATACATTTCTTGCACACCAACAAATTCATACGAAGTTACTGTAAATACTGGTGTTTTAAAGTACACATAAAACACACCCATCACTAAAGCAGTCACCAAGAAAAATACTAGTCTTTTTTTCCAAAGGACTAAAGTACTTCTTTTTATTTTCATAAATTATTTGAGAAATGCTTTACCTATTGTACTTACTCCACCCATAAATGGTACGAGTACATCTGGTACTTTAATAGTTCCGTCAGCTTGTTGATAGTTCTCGATAATTGCCGTTACAAGTCGCGGTGTTGCAGCCGCAGTATTATTTAGTGAGTGGACATATCTCATTTTCCCTTCCCCGTCTTTATAACGAATATTTAAACGGCGTGTTTGAAAATCATGAAAGTAACTTGCAGAATGTGTCTCGCGATATTTTTCTTGTGAAGGCATCCAGGCTTCTATGTCGTATTTTTTAACTTGACCTAACCCTAAATCCCCACCGCAGTTAACAACTGTATGATATGGGATACCTAACTCTTCCATCATTTCTTCAGCGTGCAATCTAATTTCCTCATGATACTTAACCGAAGTTTCGTGAGATGCCTCACAAAGTATCACTTGCTCACATTTATAAAATTCATGAACTCGGACCAGTCCTTTTACATCTTTACCATGACTTCCTGCTTCTTTTCGAAAACAAGGACTCCACACAATATATTTCTTAGGTAATTCTTTTTCATCTAATACTTCATCTGAATGATAAAACATCGTCGCCACCTCTCCTGTTCCTGCAAGGTAATCATTTCCATCTTTATACAAATCATCTTCACCTTGTGGTAGATACCCAGAACCAAGAAGTGTCTCTCTCTTCACTAGTGATGGAACGAGCATCGGAGTAAAACCTTTCTTATGCCATCTTTGCATCACATATTGCCATACAGCCATTTCAAGAATTGCTCCATCATTTTTCAAAAAATATCCTCTGAATCCAGACGTCTTTGTTCCACGCTCAAAATCCACCATATCACTTCCCTCCATGAGCTCTATGTGATCAAGTGGCTTAAATGTAAAAGCTGGAATACTTCCCCATTTTTTAACTTCTTGATTATCTGCATCATCTTTCCCCTCCGGAACTGACATATCAGGGATATTTGGTACAGCAAGCATCAAAGCTCTCCAGTTCTTCATTATTTCATCCATTTCCTCTTCTTTTTTCTTCAAATCATCCTTAACGCTACGCATTGACTCAATCAAATCAGCCCGCTCCATAGCAGAAGCTTTGGTAATTGAATCGCTCGCAACGTTTTGTTGTGCGCGTAAATCCTCGATAACTTTTAGGGTTTCAAGGCGTTTTGTGTCTGCTACAATTAATTCTTCAACATTAAAAGATAAGTTCTTTTTAACTGCTGAAGCTTTAATAAGATCGCTATTTTCCCGAATGAATTTGATATCTAACATAATTGGTATTTTACCATGATTGCTATATTAATTAAAAGTTTTTGAGTTTTAGGCTATACTATATTACATTATGAATACAAACGAAAATGATGAAAAAATGTTTGAAGATTTAAAAAATGTTTCACCTCACATCACAGCACACTCTGAACATTACAGTTTTAAACCAAAAGACTTTAGAAGTAAAATAGCTAAAATTATTGTTCATATTTCTGCACAATCTGCTGATTTTGTTTTTAAAGAGCGCTATGGTCATAGAGCTATTGTTCTTGAAACTATCGCAGCAATTCCAGGAGTTGTAGGTGCATTATTCCAGCATCTTAAATCTCTTCGTCTAATAAAAGATGATCGAGGATGGATACAGACTCTACTTGATGAAGCTGAAAATGAACGTATGCACTTGCTTGTATACAGCACTCTTGCACAACCAACAAAAATGGAAAGATTCTTAATTATTTTTGTACAATTTTTCTTTTTTATATTTTATTTTTTCTTGTATCTTTTTTCTCCTCGTACCGCACATCGAGTTGTGGGATACTTCGAGGAAGAAGCTGTTAATAGTTATGAACATTTTCTTAGACTTGTAGAAGATGGAACGCACGAGAATGTAGAAGCACCAGAAATTGCAATGTCATACTGGAATCTTAAAGAAGGAGCTAGACTTACTGATGTAATAAAAGCAACAATTAGAGACGAAATGATACATCGTGACGTTAATCACAAATTCGCAGATGATGGAATAGGTGTCAGTGCGTGGAAGTAAATAACGCCGTTATTCGTTTGTAGTTATTCGTTCTTCGTTTAAAAATTCAAGTACGTGACTAAATGAGTCATGTATGTTTCCTAACTTCCAAATAAGCAAATTTGTGGCTAGGCCCTAACAACCAACCCCTAACGATGTTTCTACTTATCATCAAAATGCCATATTCCATCCCAATTATCAACTTCTTTCATTTCTGAGATTCGCTCGTACATTTTTTTTGATGGGATATCACCCCTATCACCTAATGCTTTAAATAAAATTTTTGCTTCTTCAAAATCTCCACTTTGATATTCAAGGAAGGCTATTTCATAATCTTTTACAATTTCAATTCTATTTTTCTCTGTTATCATTGCCTCATACAACACAGTTGGTTCACTCTTTCCTTTAACAGTAATTACATCTAATTTTCTAAACAAAATACCTTTATCATCAACTTTATTTTTCACTTCTTCAGTTACTAATATTTCTACTCCATATTTTTTCGTTAAACTTTCTACTCGTGAAGCAAGATTAACAGTATCTCCTAATACTGTATAGTTCACTCTTTCTTGTGAACCAACATTACCAACAACGGCGCTTCCGGAATGTATACCAATACCAACTGCCAGTGATGAATTATTTTCTTTGTTAAATTTAAGCAAAGCTTCTTGCATACGAAGAGCAGAAAGCACGGCATGCATTTCATGATCCTCTACATCAAGTGGTGCATTCCAGAATGCCATAATTGCATCACCTATATATTTATCAATTGTCCCATGCTCCTCCAAAATTGCTGGTGTCATAGCACTGAAATAGCCATTTAAAATTTTTGTTAAATCTTCAGGTGAGAGTGACTCTGATAATGTAGTAAAACCTCGTAAATCAGAAAAAAGTACTGTCAAATAACGCTTTTCTCCAGTAAGATTAAGACTCTCTGGCGACTTCATCAATTCACGTAGCACATCTTTGTGAACATATTTTGAAAATAGTGTTGAGATGTGTTCACTCTTTTTTCTTTCTTTTATATATCGAATAATTGTACTAAATCCACCGGACAATATAACTGAAAGTATTAGCACTACAACAGGTATAATAATATGATTTAAAAATAATACATATGCAATTAATACAATTGAAATTATTGTAAACACAATTACAACAGTCTGTCCGAACAGTGATTTTATAAAGTGAAATAGTAGCAAAGTTGTAACAATAAATAAAATTATTAACAAGGCAGTCTCTGCATCACCCAGAACTCTGTCTCCTTCCTTATTAAGTAGTGAAGTTAAAATACTAGCATGTACTTGTACTCCTGGTATTTTTTCACCAGACATACCCACAAAGTGATCTTCCAAATCTAGTGATGTTGAGCCAATAAGAACAACCTTGTTTTTTAACTTTTGAGAGTTGATTTTTCCATTAATAATGTCTACTAACGAATATGTAGTTATTGATACTGGATATCTAAAATAACCATATTCTTTTTCAACACATCCCCCCTTCTTTGCAAAAGTAATAACTCTAAATGACTGCTCACCAAGACCATAAAGACATGCTTCGTTTTCTACTACGGGCAATGGATACTTTCTAACTTTACCATCTACATCTGGGTATACATTTGATAATGCAGAAATAATATTAGGGTTAGGAATTTGTGTGAAAAAGCTTTGTAAATAAGAATTTTTTTCTATTTTTGAAGCTAGAATAACGGGTGTTTGTATTTTTGACAACGCGTTTTTAAAATCATTGTCCCCTTCACGTGGTTCTAAAAATAATACATCATATATCACAGCTCTTGCTTCATACTCATTTAGTTTTTTTGTTAATTCACTAAAAATATTTCTTTTCCAAGGCCACGCCCCAATCTCTTGTAAACTTTTATCATCTATTCCAACAATAATTATATCTTCTCTTGTACTAGTCGTTCTTACTCCATCAAAAAATTGCTGAGTAAAATGCTCACCTCGAGTAGATACTGCAAAAAGAAATAATACAAAAGCAATTAAAAGTAGGCCGAATACTTCAGCAGTATGTCGCTTTACATAAATAATATACTTTCTCATATTTACTACTTAGAATGGGTACTCGACGTTAAAACGGCTTTGTAATTTTACTTTAGTATCTGGATCTTTACGTGCACAATATGCATCTATTGCTTGCGCAAAAGATAGCAATGTTGTTTTTGTAAATGGGTATCCTTTAGATTGTGCATAAGAGGTAACTATTCTAACACTCTCTTCAGGTGTGACTTTTGTAGTACATGGAGTATCAATGTCATCAACATAAAAATGCTTTATGAATAAGGGTTCAAATGCATTAAAGAATTCTTCTTCACCAACTTTAGTTACAACTGACGGCTCTGTAACTATTGTACTAACAGTATTATTTGATGTTGTGTCAGTAATTGTTGGTGGTGTTGGTGTAGGTGTAGGTATTACTTCTCTTTCTACAATTGTTGTCTCCTCAACTGAGGGTTTTATTACTGTAGTTGGTTTTATTTCTACAGTTTTGTTAACAACAGGAGGTTCGTTAACTGATGCTTCTTCTTTATCTGATTTAACTTCCCCTCTATCTTTAAAAATAACACGCTTCATTTCTTTTCTCATTTCATTTCTATTTGGTGTTTCTTTCTTGATTTTCTCTAACTTTATGTCAACATTCTTTTGTTCACTAACAAAAACCCTCATCTCAGCATCGTTAACTGTGTCCATTACTTTCATAGAACTAAATCTTTGTGGTGCTATTTTTACAACTTCAACTACACTAACCGTCTTACCTTCTTCAAGCATCATACTCTCTTCTGATGGTGGGACAGTTGTTCCTTCTGTTTTTGATATAGTAGAAACTTCAACTTTATTTTCAGTTACTGCAATTTTTGTTTTTTTATTCTTATTGTCATACTTTACTGCAAATTTTGTACCACGAACCGCCGCAAGCGTACCTGCTGTTTGCACCTGATATGTTTTACCTGACACTAACGCTTCTACTCTGTGATATGTCTCTCCAAGAGTTTGATAAACCGAAATACTCTCTTTGGTATAGTTAACTGTAATTTCAGTATTATCACTTAAAGAAATACTTGAATTGTCAGGTAACAATACTGAAGCTTTTCCAATATTTGTTCGAACGATAGACTGATTCGCTATAACTGTTGGCGAATTAGTTGCTTTCATGAATTCATCATTAGGAGTATATTTGAATAACACTTCTCCACTTTCTGGGTACAATAAAATAGATTCTTCAACTACTTCTGATAATACGTCATTAGACACTGTCTGTTGATTAGATTTATTTGATTGATAATACCAAACAAAAATAGATACAACGGCTATAAGCAATATAGCAATAGGAATAATTCTTTTCATATATCTATAGTATATTCTAAATGTAGAAAACTGGAAATGAAAAACCCCGCCGTGTGAGGGCGGGATGATACTAAAGTATGTAGAGAGTAACTAACACGTCCAATGTTGTAGCGGCGATATAAGCCACCATATACATCTTAAAACTTGCTATGGGTCGGTTATTCTTTTTATCAAAAAAAATTACCATCGCCAACCCAAGTGCATTTAGTGCACCAAAAACCAGCACCATTTTCTCCATAAAATATCTCCGAAATTAGTGGAAAATAACATATATAGTATAACATTATATGCTCTATGTGTCAATAGTTACATTAGCCCTTAGGAGAATCGATCACCTCGTCTCGTTATATTTATTTTCGCCCAAGGCGTGTGCCCAGACACGAACTTACTAGTTCGTCTGCTGATTCAAAAACAGGAGACTCATATTGTTCCAGGAACCGAACTTGCAGCTTAGCAAAGTTGTCCTGGGGGCTAGTTCGCCTATTCAATTCTCCCAAAAGTGACGTAGGCCACTTTCTTTACTTGCCCACAAAATTAAAAAATACTCTTCAGTAAACTGAGAGTATTTTTTAATTTTGTGGACCCTAGCGGAATCGAACCGCTCACCTCCGGAGTGCAAAACCGGCGCTCTACCATATGAGCTAAGGGCCCTTATTTTATTTTTCTAACTATAAACAATTATTAGGTTACTTATCTTATATCGCGCCGGTTTTAAAACCGTCGGCATTATTCAATCTCGGCTTTCGCCTCGTGCCATATGAGCTAAGGGCCCTATTATTTTTTTGTAACCTCTTTTCTACTTTTATACACAAGCAGTGCAGACTATTCTACCATTTATACGTAACTTAGCAAACAAAATTATATTTAATAGCAGATAATTTAGGTGGATTTTATACACAAATTACTTGTATAAAAATATACACTCCAACTATTAATTATACCATATTTTTTTCTTACGATAAAGATCTATCCTAAAGTTTGGTCAATTTACTAAAAAACTGCATTATGCCCACAAAATAAGGGGATAACTCGAAAAAATTTTATCGTTTTTATAATATACTATTAACAATGCCTGCTAAGAAAGTTCTCATGTTTGGATGGGAATACCCACCACATCATAGTGGTGGTTTAGGTGTTGCCTGTAAAGGACTAGCACATGCCTTAATTGATAATGAAGTCCACGTTTGTTTTGTATTACCAAAAACAGTCAGTCTAACAGACGAAAAAAGAGTTAACATTAAGTTCGCAGATGCTTATTCTAAACTCCCTATTGAAAATATTAGTGTCCACTTAGAAGAATTATCTCGAGAACTACAAAATCCATACATAACCTCTGTTGAATATGAAAGGAAGCTTGCTACATTTATTAAATACGGTGGAAAAATAATTCCAAGAACGTTATTTGAACAAGTCGACCATTACGGAACAATGACAAAAGAAATGTTCGCTAATGGTATGGAAGATTTTGATGTTATTCATGCTCACGACTGGTTATGTTACTCTGCTGGAATCGCAGCAAAAGAAATATCAGGAAAGCCATTAATTGTTCATGTCCACGCAACAGAATTCGACAGATGTGGAGGTAATTCAGTAAATCAACAAGTATATGACCGAGAACGTCGTGGTATGCATGTAGCAGATCATGTTATTGCTGTTAGTGAGTTAACTAGAAAAATTATTATCGATAAATATGGTGTTGATCCAACAAAAGTAACCGTAGTTCATAATGGTAACTCCGATGCAGATAAAAACCCAAAATCAAGATTCAAAGACTTGTATAAATTAAGAGAAGCTGGAAAGAAAGTCGTCCTCTTTGCTGGGCGCATCACTATTCAAAAAGGAGTTGACTACTTTGTGCAAGCTGCTAAAAAAGTTCTTGAGTATGAGAAAAACGTTCAATTCATTGTTGCGGGGTCTGGTGATATGGAGGAGCAGGTAAAAGGATTAGCCTCTCATCTTGGTATACGTGATAATTTTTTGTTCACAGGATATTACAAACTAGATGAGCAATCCGATTTATTTGCTGCTGCTGATGTCGTTGTAATGCCGTCAGTGTCTGAACCTTTTGGCATTATCCCTTTAGAATCTATGAGTAATGGTACTCCGGTTATTATGTCCAAACAATCTGGAGTTTCAGAAGTCGTAACACATGCATTAAAAATTGACTTCTGGGATACGGATGAAATGGCAAATAAAATACTAGCAATTATTCATCACCCAGTCCTCAAACAAACACTTAGCCAGGAAGGACTCCGGCAAGTAAAAGATATTACTTGGGATAAGGCGGCTAAAAAAACTTCATCTATATATACAAATTTTTATTCAAAAACTAAATAACAAAACCATGCCAACAATTGCTCTATACTTAAAAACACATCAACCATTTCGAATCAAACACTACCGTGCTTTTGATGTCGGACATGATCATGAATACTTCAATGATAAAGGTGAAGGGAAAACAAATAACGTAAAAATTTTAAAGAAGATTTGTGAAAAGTCTTATAAACCAACAAATAAAGTTCTACTAGAACTTCTCAAAAAACACCCTGAATTCACGTTTAGCATTTCATTATCTGGAGTACTTCTAGAACAACTTGAAGAACATGCTCCAGCAACACTTGAAACATTTAAAAAGCTGGTAGCAACTGGCCGTGTAGAAGTTTTAGGTGAAACATATTATCACTCTCTTGCTTTTTATTATTCAATTTCTGAGTTCGAGGCACAGGTAAAGATGCAAAATAAAACACTTAAAAGAATATTCGGCATTACTCCAAAAGTATTTTCGAACACCGAACTCGCCTATCGTAATGATTTGGCTTTATGGGCAGAGAATAATGGTTATAAGGGAATTATTGCGGAAGGATGGGACCCAATACTCGGATGGAGAACGTCTAATTTCGTCTATGAACCAACCGGTACAAAAAAAATAAAGCTACTTCTTAAGAACTACAGACTGTCAGATGATATTGCCTTTCGCTTTAGTAACAAAAGTTGGAGTGAATGGCCATTAACTGCTGATAAATTCGCTAGCTGGGTACATGATGTTAATGGAAATGGTGAGACAGTGAACCTTTTCATGGATTATGAAACATTTGGGGAACATCAGTGGGAAGATACAGGAATATTTGATTTCTTGCGTCATATGCCAAAAGAAATTCTTAAGAATAAGGATAACGGTTTCAAAACATTATCAGAGACTTGCAAGGCATATGATGCTAAGGATGTTGTAGATATGCCACACATCGTTACTTGGGCAGATAGTGAACGAGATTTATCGGCATGGACTGGTAACAGTATGCAGCAGTCATCATTATCTGAACTATATCGAATTGAGTCAAAAGTTATAGCTACAAAAGATGCAAAGCTTATTGATGACTGGAGAAAACTTCAAACATCTGATCATGTTTATTATATGTGCACTAAGTGGTTTTCTGATGGCGATGTACATAAGTATTTTTCTCCATATGAATCCCCTTATGATGCCTTCATTGCCTTTACTAATGCATTAAGTGATATTAAACATAGGGCAAAAATAGATTAATCAACTACTAGTCAATGGCAAAATCACTTATATTAGCTAATGGAAATATACAAGTAGGACTAAATCAAAATGGTTTAGTTAGTGATTTCTTTTTCCCGTATGTTGGATCAAAGAACCATGTAAGAGGATTAACTCATAAGATAGGTGTCTGGCAAGATGGTTCATTGTCGTGGCTTGATAGTGGAGATTGGAATATTGAAATTAATCTTTGTAAAGATACATTCGTTGGTATTATGAAGTGTTTTCACAAAAAAACTAATCTGGAACTCATCTTTAAGAATATTGTATACAATGAGAAAAATATATTTCTTCGCCAAGTAGAGGTAATTAATCATACGGATAATATTATTGATGTAAAAATATTTTTCCACCAAACTTTTTCTGTATACGATATGCCTCAAGTTGGTACCGCATATTATGACCCAATTAGAAATACCCTAATCCATTACGAAGGTAAAACTGTTTTTGTTGTATGTGCAGAATCAAGTGCTATTCCTTTTGATGAATATAGTATTGGATTGTTCGGAGTAGAAGGATGGGAAGGTTCATATAAAGATGCAGAAGACGGTCATCTTTCAAAAAACCCAATAGAGCACGGTAGAGTTGATTCCACATTATCTGTTTCAGTTAATCTTCATAAAAAAGAGCACAAGTTCGTTTATTATTGGGTAACTGTGGGAGAAACAAAGAATGAGGCTTTTGAACTACATGACTATGTTAAATACAGAACACCTGCACCTTTTATTGAAAGTACTTCAAAGTTTTGGAAAGCTTGGCTTACTCGTCAAGACTATCTTCAATGTTCTATTACTGAAGATAGTCAGATGACTTTATTTAAGAAGTCCCTTTTTTACATAAGAGGAAATATCGACAACCGCGGTGCAATTATAGCCTCTGGTGATTCTGATATGTTACAACATGGAAGAGATACCTATAGCTACATGTGGCCAAGAGATGGAGCGTTAACTGTTATGGCATTACTTATGGTTGGTGAAGAAAATATATCAAAGCATTTCTTTAAGTTTTGTAACGATGTAATAGAGCCGGATGGATATCTTATGCACAAATACCGATCGGATAGAGCACTAGGTAGCTCCTGGCATCCTTTTATTAAGGATGGAAAGCCAATATTACCTATACAAGAAGATGAGACTGCTCTTGTTTTGGTATCTCTTTGGGAATACTACCAAAAAACTAAGGACATCGAATTCATTGAAGCTCATTACAACGATGTAGTTAAAAAAATGGCAACATTTATGGTAAATTTTATAGACAAATCAACTGGATTACCATTGCCGTCATATGACTTATGGGAGGAAAAGCATGGAACTTCAACATTTACATCTGCCGCTGTTTACGCCGGGTTAATTGCTGCAAGTAAGTTTGCAAAACTACTTGGAAAAGATGGCGATGAAGAACTTTTTATCAGTACTGCAAATAGTATAAAAGAGTCTATTCTAAAATACCTATACAACGATGAAATTAAAATGTTTGTAAAAAATATTAATACAGCAAACGGGGAAATTATTTATGACAATACAATAGATATGTCTAGTATCTATGCAATATATAATTATGGAATTCTGCCAATTGATGATAAGCGTATTATTGACTCAATAAAAACAATAGAAGAAAAGTTGCGTCTTAATACAGGTATTGACGGTGTCCCTAGATATGTAAATGACAATTATTTTAGAAGTGTAGAAGACGTGCCTAATCCGTGGTATATAACAACATTATGGCTAGCTCAATATTATATTCACGCAGCAACAAAGGCAGAGGACTTGGACGTTGTAAAATATTGGCTGAATTGGACCGTAACACATTCTCCATTATCTGGAGTACTTTCTGAACAATTACACCCATACACCGGGGAACAGCTATCTGCTAACCCACTTACCTGGAGTCACGCGGAGTATGTTCGTACTGTTATGTTATATCACTACAGACTTGAGTCATTTGGTATTTGTGAAGTGTATAATAATACTAAAAATTAATTTAAACCAATATGGACGATATTTTCTACCCACTACACTCATTCAAAGATCAGTTTTTGCTAGAACCTGAAATTATTAATAAAGGTAACTTGATTAAGAAAAATAATATTATTATTTGTGGAATGGGAGGCTCTGCAATTAGTGTTTCTTTACTTAAAATATTATTCCCTGAACTTCCTATTGCACTACATAATGGCTACGGAGCACCAGATATAATTGATAAAGATAACACTCTAATTATCCTTAATTCATACTCTGGTAATACAGAAGAAATATTAGACGTTTTAAATGAAGTTTCATCTAGTGGTGTACCAATTGCTGCAATTTCATGTGGTGGTGAGTTGATTAGGCAGGCTTCCTTATTAAGTGTCCCCCATATAGTACTACCAAGTATTGGCGTAGAGCCGCGATTTGCTATTGGACATCAAATACTTTCACTACTAGCATTACTAGATGAAAATGAGAAAATTGATTCACTTAAAAAAGATATTGAATTATGTGACATAACAAACTCTGAAAAAAATGGAAAGCAGTTAGCGTCTAATTTTACGGGTAAATATCCAATACTTTATGCATCAAAAAATCTTTATCCAGTTGCTTATCTGATAAAAGCAGCAATTAATGAAGGTAGTAAAATGCCATGTTTTGTAAATACAATACCAGAAGCAAATCACAATGAAATACAGGCATTTATTTCAAATGAGACCAAAAAAGAATCTGGTGCATTCATGTTTACTATGTTTATATCTCCAAATGATCATCCTCGTGTCTTAAAAAGGTTTAAAATAATGTCAGAGTTGTACTCTGGTGAAGGTTTTGATGTAGCTACACTAAGCACTGACCACACTAACCGTACACATGTTTTTGAACTCATACTTATTGGGTATTTTGCGGCAACATATTTTGCCATAGCTCGTAATGTTGATAGTTATAAGACACCTTTTATAAAAGAATTTAAGGAGAGAATGCTATAATTAATTAATAACAAATTATATGTATATACTAATAGATATAGGTGGTACAAATACTAGGGTTGCCAGAACAGATGATAAAGAATCATTTGGTGAACCAGTAATATTTGATACTCCTCAAAACTTCGAAGAGTGGTTTTCAATTATAATAAAACACATTGATACTCTTCGTAACGGAGAACAAGTTGAGACTATTGTTGCTGGTATGGCTGGAACTTTTACAACAAATGGAACAATACATAAATCCCCCCATCTTCCAGAGTGGAAGGATATTAATCTTAAAGAAAAACTTGGAGGATGGTTTAATTGTGAAGCAATACTAGAGAATGATGCTGCGTTAGTTGGGTTAGGAGAAGCGGTATTCGGTAGTGGAAGTGGGTATGATATTGCAGTCTATATTACAATTAGTACTGGTGTCGGGGGTATTCGTGTAGTCGATGGTAAGATAGACAGAAATAAATTTGGTTTTGAAATGGGTCACCAAATCATTAACGCTGATGGTAAAGAGCTTGAATATTATCTTGCTGGAAGTTCTCATGAAAAACGATTCAATAAACCATCGAAGGAAATAAAACTCAAGAAATTTTGGAAAGAGGTTAACTACTACGGGGGAATTATGGTCGCAAACACAACTATGTATTGGTCTCCTGCTATTATTATTCTAGGCGGTCCCGTTGTTAATGACATGGACTTGGATGAAATAACTTCTCACGCTAAAGCATTTACTCCAATGTATGAAACTTTGCCAATAATTACAAAAAGTTCCCTAAAGTCATTAGGTGGATTATACGGTGGTATGGCATATCTTAAAGGTCTATAGAATTTTAAGAGCTATAAAATCTTAAAATACTAAAATCTTTGCATAATTAAAAAATAACCCTTTAGGGTTATTTTTAAACTGATACTACTATGCTGCCCCACTTGGTAGGACTTCTAGAACTGCTTCTTTAGATTTTTCTACTATTACCACCCGTGGCTCTGGCTTTTTATATTCAACTTTAACTTCCATGTCCACATGACTCCACGCGAAGTCCTTATCTGCAAATACCTTTTTACCTGGATTAAGAACATGTAATGGGTCAAATATATTTTTTGTCTTTTCAAATAAAGTAATTATATCCCCAGAAAACATTTTTGGTAAATATGAGCTTCTGAGAAGCCCGTCATTATGCTCACCAGACATAGATCCTTTATATTCGAAAACTAGAGTATATACTTCATCCATTAATCTGTGTAATACGTCAACAATCCCCTCTTTATGAATATCTACTAGAGGAATAATATGAAAATTAGCATCCCCCATATGTCCTGCTACAGTATACGTAAGGTCTTTATAAATATCTTTTGTAAAAATATAATCTAATTTAGGAAGAAACTCTGGTAGGTCAGTTGGATGAACAGTAATATCATCAATTGTTGGGGCTGTTCTATAGCCCTGCAATTTTTGTCTTAATAAATTAAAACTTTCTCTTCTAAACGTCCAATATTTCTTTGACTCCCATTCCATACTTGTCTTTTTAATAGGAAGCTTGAAAGACTTCATATCATCATAAGCCGCCTTTACTTGCTTGTCTACATCTTCTTTTGAGTCACCAGCAAATTCAGCCATAAGAATAATCTTTGGGACTCCACCAGTTAAAACCATCCAGAATTCTGGTAAAAACTGTAAGCCTAAAGTAAGCATATTTCCATTCATCCTTTTTGCAATATCCTTAAAAAATTTTATAGCGATTTTAAATGTATGATCGTCATACGATTCAAGTGATTCTGGTTTATGTTCAAGCATCTTAACAACTATTTCACCAAGATGGACAGCGGATGGGACAAACATAACTATCATACGAGAGTGTGCTTTCGGTTTTACCCCTGTGAGTGTTGCTGATGCAACTGCTGCGAGTGTCCCTTGACTTCCAACAACCAATTTACTCAAATCAAATATACCTGTCTCTTTGTTGTATACATTCCAGAGATAATACCCAGATGAATTCTTTGAGACTGTTGGCTTTGCATTCATAATCCTATCGTAATTTTCAGAAATAAGTGCATACATTTCTCTATGTATACGCCCACCTTCAGTTTGCTCATTCATTTTTTGATCCAATTCTTCTTTAGTAAAAGCTCGCAATAAATCACGTTCACCGTTAGCGTAAACAACATCCAGTGATTGTACATAATTCTCAGTTTTACCATAAACAAGTGTTTTTTCTCCTCCTGAATTATTAGAAATAATACCCCCTATTGCGGCTATTTCTCTTGAAGCAGGGTAACTTGGCATTATCCATCCTTTTTCTAGAGTTTTTTTCTCAAAGTTACGATAATAGACCCCGGGTTCTGCTGTAGCAGATAATTCTGTAACATCATACATACGGTTCATATGTCTGGTCGTATCAGCGATAATTGACTGTGTAAGAGATCCACCAGTCATACAAGTCCCCGCTGAACGGAAGGATACAGTCACATCTATGTCATGTTTTCTAGCCTCTGACACATAAGAAAGTAGATTAGAAATATCATTTCTTGTTCTTGGATATACAACTATCTCTGGCTTAACATAGAATAAACTAGTATCTCTTGCTAATTTATCTCTATCCTCTTCTAATGTAGTAATGTCTCCAACAACAGCGAGTTGTAAATCGCTAAGTATATCCTTGTAATTAGGTTGATTCATATAGGGAAAGTATACCATTAGTTAGTAAAAAGTCTTAAGGTGAAGAGTTGAAAACAATTATAAAATACAAAAATAACCATGCGGTATTTTTGTATTCACTTTCAACTTTATGGACTTTTTACTATTTTTACCCTATTTGATCTAATTTTTTATCAATTTCCTTCTCAGTTATTTCAAGGCGTTTTTTAAATTTCTTTAGAATTGTTTGTTCTTCTTTTGTTAACTCTCTTTTCTTTTCAGCTTTTACAAGAAGAGTGTGGAATTCCTCTGTATCTCTTTTTAGCGCAGCTACGTTTGTTTTTAAGGTACTCTCCACTTCAGTTATTGTTCGTCGAACCTTTCTTCTAAATCGTGAGAACTGTACAAGAGAATACCAGAACGTTCCCACAATTGTAATACTAACTAATATTAATATGAGTATGACTGAAAGCCAATTCATTACAAAAATACCAAGACGAACTAATGCTACGTGATCTACTACTACAATTTTACTGTTAGTAAAGTCACTCACCGCACCTTTAGCATCTATTGCTCTTGCTCTTATTTCATACACCCCAGTGTCTATCTTTTTTGACCAAGTTAATCGAAATACACCTGTCTCATTTGAGACTACAGTTTCTGAAGTGCTGTCGCCGTTTCTATCTATCAACAAAACTTCAACGACAGCTTGTGGGTAAGTTGTACCAGAAACTTTAAGCTGATTTTCGAAGTCTACATTTTTTGTATACTCTGTAATAATTGGAACTGCTATTGCTTGTATTGTATATTCAAGTGTTACAGTACTAATATTACCCGCCATATCCACTGAGCTTATCTTTACTGAATGTTTACCAGATGCCTGTTTTGGTAAATGATAGATATTTGATGGTTCTATTTGATATTTCGTTTCTTCCCCACTATCAATACTCATTATGATATGACTTAATCCTGAAAGTTTATCTTCAGCTAAGATAAGAACTGATGGTGTTTGATTAGTCGTAACCACTCCATCTGGGAATGAAGCACTCAAGGACTCTGGAGCTCCTGTGTCAATTTGAAACTTATAATGTGCGACATCTCCCCAAGTACTGCCGTTCTTAAACTGAACGTGCATATACATTATTCCATCTTCATCTGTTGTAAAAGAGCGATTTGTTACAGGAGGATCATACACCTTTGAAGGTATTGATGTCTCTTTACTGCTGTATAGGGTGCGCACCGCAGACACATTTGATGGTACAGCCCATTCAAATGAAATATCGCGAGATGAATACCATTTTGTGCTATCAGGGTGTGTTGATGACGTTATAACTGGCAAAGATCCATTAGTTGGCTTAACTATGGCTTCAACTACTGGTGTAGGAGTCGCCACTGCTTCATCAATAACAACAAAAGCTCCTGCGGTTGTCCCAAGTACATTAGTTGCATTACCATCATTTGCTAATACTGATCCTGATTTTACAAGAATATTCACATTACCAGCCTGTTTTGCTTTAAAAGTAATAGTGACGACTTTTCCTGTTGCACCACTAAAACCAGGGTTAAGTGTTACCCCCTCAAATGAAGCAGTTCCATTAGAATTTGAAAAGAATGGCTCCTCTGCCCATAGATTAATAAATGATCCTGCTTTTGAAATTGAGGACACTGATAAAACATCAGCTGGAAAACTAACTAATGAAGAAACTGCATTAATAGGGTCTTTATTCCCACTAACCAAAACATCAACAGTGAACGTTTTACCAACTTTTGTAGAAATATTTAATGGTGACAGTATAATATTCGCAGCAAAAATTGTATTTATTCCTGCAAGAAAAACAAGTACAAAAATACTTGTACGAACATTACTTAAGTTTCGTGCGGCGTTTCGAGAAAATGTACAAAAGGTTTTTACCATAAAAATATAACAAGGAAATTGCTACAAGTATATATACTAGTATACGTGATTGTCGCAAGAATGGTTGAGAGTTTTCAACAGGTTGTATAGTTATGAATGTATACGTGTTATTCGTATACACAATTTTTGCGTGAACGTATTTTGTGCGCGCAGTATGTGTAAGCATTTGTGGGTTTAAAGCTTTACGCCACACAAATGACGAAATATAGCTAGGGTTGTATTCTCCACTTTCTGCAATTTCTATATAATCAATAGTTCGCGAAGGGTCCTCATCGTGTATATACACGTAAGGAGCTCCATCATTAACGAGTTCATTACTACTAATAGTCATGCTCACTGTTTTGTTGTCTGTGATTCTTAACTCAGAACTCCTTATTACCTCTTTTCCAGTTAAGGATGGAACATGTATAGAACTTTTACTATCCTTGCTTGGTAATAGTGTTCCTACGCTATCATATGCGTGCAACTCAATATTATTAAGTATAAAATCCCCAACTCCTTCTCCTTTTGGAATAAGGACAACTGTAAACACAATTCCTGGAAAGACTCCTTTGTAATACGGATTATGAACCCCACTATATCCACCAGGAATTATTCCTTCAAAAATAATGTGCGTTCTTTGATCAAATGACTTTTCTTCTGAAATTTTTGGTTGCATTATCCATAATGGAACAATACCATTTTGTGTTGAAATGATTTTTACATCAAATAGTTCAGATGGGAAAGAAAAATCTCCAGCTAATCCACTTATCCTATCTGACTCATTGTCTAGAAAAATACTAAGAGCTAAAGGTTCTCTATTAGACGAAGCACTGTGCGGGGCACTAATATACATATATGCTGCGTTTGCATGTACTAATGTTAGTACTGAGACAAATAAGGCTATATAGATTTTTTTTGTAAAAGTTTTCATATAATTATCCAGTCCAACAATAAGCAAGAATACTTAAATCTGTAAGATTAATTCTTCCATCACTGTTTAAATCAACTCTAATCGGAAAACCTAATCTCTTATACCAAAATGCCATAATACTAAAATCAAGTAAGTTAACTCTTCCATCATTATTCAAATCACAACGAGCATTAACAAGTGTTCCTCCACTCTTACGAATTTTATTACTTGTCCCAACAGTGAACGAAATTGGTTCAGAATACAAAGTAAACTCAACCCCTACCTTTGCTCTGGATTTTGCAGTATATTCAGCATAATCTAGAGATTGTGTATTGTAAATATAGGACCATGAGCCAGACGCATCTGCGGTTACTATTCTACTTATTCCAGTTTTTGCAAATATGGTTAAATAAACATCTGATCCTGGTATCGATTTACCTGAAAATACAATATTATCTCCTAGTTTTACCTCAACTTTATCTGTTGTTATTGTTGGAGGCATAATAATACCCTTTACTTCTGTTACAGCACCAGAAATTACAACTATTGTATACGTTAATTGAGATGACTTTAATCCACTACCATCCTTTGCTACAAGTGTAAAAGTGTACGTTCCTGGTCTAATATTTCGCACAGGAACTTCAAATGTACCGTCAATATTTACAGGTAACTCATTTAAAACTAATCCATTTTTAAGAATTGATATTGTACTCCCTGGATAAGATTTACCAAAGAAAACTGCACTATCTGTACCTGCCTCTATGGTTAATGGCACTCCATTATTAGTAATAATACTTGGTGCTGGCGGTGGTGTTGCTGGAGATACAGTATTACTAATAACTATAGCGTTAACATTTAAAGTCTCTGGGATACTAACTGTAATAGCATACACAAACTGATTTGAAACTAATACAAGGAGTACAAAGAATAATACAACCCTTGATAAATTCATAGCGAAATTTACTTCGCGTTAGCAAGTCTTGCTTGTGCGATAATAAACTTATTATAACGCTTGAATGCTGAACGAAGGCCGATGAATATAATTCCTGCAATAGCAATAAGAATAATGAGTAGATGCCAAGGAAGTACTACAAACCAAATTGTGTTACTTGATGATTTAGTACCAAAATTAAGATCTAGATTAGCAAAATAAAGACCCATGGCGAAGTTTCGCATTTCGTATTTTACATGAGAAAAATATGACGCTGATGCTGGTAGAGGTTCCTCATCTCCCCAAGTTAATTCAAATCTTCTGATACTATTTGGTAGAACATTTCCTTCAGTCTTGTTCGCATTTATTTCTTTTGTTGTAATCCAAAACATGTTCTTGATTGTTGTTGTACCTGATGGCTTTACACGATCATTCCCGTCATTGTTAAAACGGTATACAAAATCAATTGGAAGCTTTGTAACAAAACGACCGTTATCTTTTAAGAAAAATGACAACACTCCCCCTTCTTCTTTTATATCACCACTTACCTTAAGTAGCATTAGCATTCCTACTTTTGCACCAACAGAAACCTCTCCGCCTTTGGTTGCTGGTGGAATAGTGCTTAAGAATATAGCAGCAAAATGACCTCCTGCGTCTGCATCTTGTGGAATAGTAACAGTAAATGGTATTTTAATTTTTTCACCACTTTTAACTGTTACCTTCTCAGCAACTTGCACCCATGAAGCAAAACCTTCTTTTGTGTTAGAAAAATTAGGGGTTCCTGATTCTCCTTGAGCCTCAAAATTCTCAACAGACGTATAGTATGTTTGCTCAGAACTTTGTTCATTTATGATTGTAAACTCATTTGTTGCGGTTGCTCCTGGGTCAGCAGATAACTCCAATCTAGCTGGAGAAATAGTAAGTGCATTAGCAACAAATAGAGTTGAGGCTAACATACAGGCTAGAGAAACTCTCTTTATATATGTCATTTCTGTGATGGTTTTTTTCATGTAGGTCTTGTTATATTTTTATAATATCACAATAAACTTCTAGTTCAAATACTCTAGAAGTTAGCTGTGCCAACATAAATTAGGTTAGCGCTATATGTTCCAGCTTCTGTTAACCCTGCGATATTAGCAATGTAATGGAGAGAATATGTCTCTGCGTTCGTAGATGATGAACCAGATGCAAATGTCGCAGATGTAGTAGCAGTAGCATCATATCCAAATGAAGATGCAGTAGCATAAGGTGTAGCAATTGTTCCATTTATACCACCTGCTTTTGTTGCATAAATACCAAACTGCTCAGTTCCCGCAGAAGAGGTAGCAGGTGTGCCACCAATAGCTGAAATTGTATCTGCTGGATTCTGCTGTGAGGTGAGAGTTTGACCTTTAACTGTAATTGCATACCCTGATGGTGCATTTGTTGATACATCAAGTGTGTGAGCTACTGTATCTACTGTGTCACCCAATGTGTTTGTACTAGACGCATATTTTGGAGCACCTGAACCTAAGTTACCGAAGTTAATTGAGTTTGAAGAGATAGAAAATGTAAGAGATTGAGGCACTATAGCGTTTACTTGTACAGTGTCATCATTTAGAATTGTAACCGTTGTGGTTCCATTATCTGTCATTGTTCCACCAACAGCTACTGTTTTACTACCTGATGTTGTAGTGTTCCTTATAGCATTTACACCAGTTGATTGGAAAATAGCATTTGTACCAATTCTAATATAGACAGTATCTCCTGGATTAATAATTGTAGAAGAAGCTGAAGTAATTGTAAGAGTTGTAGATGAGGTTCTTACCACTCCAAGCTCAGTTGCACTAGGTGCTGCTGCAAGTGTTGTGGAACCTACATATGGACCACCTACGTTAATGTCCACATCAGTAAACGTAAGTCCAATCTCCATCTCGAAATCAGACTCGAACTCAATAACTGTAGTAGAACCATTACCAAGGCCAGTTGGTGTAGTAAAAACTATTGTATGATTAGAAACAGTTGAAATCTTAGCTGTAGAAAGTGTATCTGACATACCAGATAGCGATGCAGCAAAAACAGTTGTGAAGCCGAGCGATGACATAAGCGCTCCTGCCACAACCTTAAGAAACAATGAATTTTTATTTATCATAAATTAGTAGTTATTTTTATATAAACTATCTCTCCAAATAGTATTACTATACAGTATAGAAGAATTTTTTTAACAATGTAAGTAGATTACTAAGAAACATGGGGATAAATAAGCATTTTTGTTTTATGCGGGATTTATATACTTAAAATAAACTTAATGCACATTCGACATATAAATCACTTTTAACTGGTTTAAAAGTTAGCAGTACCGACATATACCAAATTCGCACTATATGTTCCCGCCTCTGTTAATATTGCAATGTTTGCTAAATAGTGAAGTGAGTACGTTTCTGTGTTAGTAGGAGTTGATCCAGATGCAAACAAAGCAGATGTAGTAGCTGTTCCATTATATCCAAATGATGAAGCTGTCACATAAGGTGCTGTAATTGTTCCATTTACACCACCTGATTTCGTTGCATAAATACCAAATTGCTCAGTTCCTGCAGAAGAAGTAGCTGGGATGGCTCCAATTGCAGAAATAGTATCATTTGCATTTTGTTGTGAAGTTAGAGTTTGACCTTGAACTGTAATAGAATACCCCGCAGTAGCATTTGTAGATACACTAAGTGTATGCGCCACAGTATCCACGGTATCTCCTGATTCATTTGTACTGGACGCGTATTTTGCAGAACCAGAATCTAGATTACCAAATGCGATAGCATTTGAGGAAATTGAAAAGGTTAAAGCTTGCAAAACAACAGCTGAAATTTGAACTGTATCATTATTAATTATATTAACTGTTGTTGTGCCGTTATCAGACATATTTCCCGCAATTCCAATTGATTTACTCCCTGTTGTAGTAGCGTTTATTACCTGAAATGAGCCAGTTGACTGAGAGATAGCATTTGTTCCTAATCTAATATAGACAGTACTTGCTGGAGCAACAGCACCTGAACCATTTGTAATAGTAAGTGTCGTACTTGAAGTTCTTGCAACCCCCCAAGTCGCACCAGATGGTGCGGCGGCAAGTGTGGCTGATGCATTATATGGACCTCCAACGTTAATATCCACATCCGCAAAAGTAAATCCTGTTGGAATTTCAAATTCAGAAGGAAAAGCAATAATTGTGGTTGATCCTGCACCTATTCCAGTTGGTGTTGTGAACTGAAATGAGTGATTTGAAGCAGTGCTCACCTTTGCAGAAGACATAGTATCTGACATACCCGTAAGTGCGGCTGAAAATGCTATTTCAACACCTAAAACAGAGATAAGTACTCCTGCAATAATTTTACTAATTATTTTATACTTACTATTTACCATAAATGTCAATTGGTTAGTCCCAGAGTTATGTCCATAATATTAAGTATATGATACATACATCAAATTGGTAACCAATAACTGTTAATAACAACAAAAAATTACTAAATATAACTCCTGAATGCAGCCATTCTGTATACCAAACTATTTAAATTAGACTCTAAAAATTAGCAGTACCTACGTAAATTAACCCAGCAGAATAACTGCCTGCTTCTGTAAGTGAAGAAATGTTTGCTAGATAATGAAGTGAGTATACTGTTGTATCACTAGATGTTGAGCCAGAGGCAAATAATGATGATGTTGTGGCTGTCGATTCAAAACCAAACGATGAAGCTGTAGCATATGGTGCTGCAATTATTCCATTTAATCCACCTGATTTTGTAGCGTAAATTCCAAACTGCTCTGTACCTGTCGCTGAAACTGCTGGAGATGATCCTATTGCTGAAATCGTATCAACTGCATTTTGTTGTGAAGTTAAAGTTTGTCCACGTAAAGTAATTGCATAACCAGAAGAAGAGTTAGAAGATACTGTCAGTGTGTGAGCAGTGGTATCTAAATTATCCCCTTGAACATTTGTACTGGACGCATATTTTGCTGTAAGAGAAGAAAGATTACCGAAATCAATACTATTTGTTGAAATAGAAAATGTAAAAGACTGCGGCACAATTGCATTAACTTGAACATTGTCATCTGATAATAAATTAACTGTTGTTGTTCCTGTATCTCCAAATGACCCCGTAATACCAATACCTCCATTACCTATAGACGAATCGTTTGTGACTTGAAATGTTCCCACAGCGTCATGTATTGCATTTGTACCTATTCTAATATAAAGTGCACTACTACTTGCAACCACTGAGTTTCCATTTGTAATAGTCAAAACATTTGCTGATGTCCTAACAACTCCCCAAGTTGCCCCAGATGGTGCTGCAGCAAGTGTAGATGACCCTACATATGGACCTCCAACATTTATATCAACATCAGCGAAAGTTAGTCCAGCTGGTATTGAAAAAGCACCAGGAAATGTAATGACAATATCTGTTCCGGATGCGACTCCAGAAGGAGTTACAAAAGAAAAACTATGATTTGATAGAGCATTTATTTTAACAGACGACATTGAGTCAGAAAGAGACGACAACACCCCTGCGGAAACTGTTGCAATAGATAGAGAAGACATTAGTGCTACAACTGCAACTTTAAATGCAATATTTTTTATTTTTTTCATAATTAAAAAAGTACAGGAATTACTTGTATTATAAGTATATTGCTTACACGCAAAAAATACAGCCTTAAAAGTGGATAACTAAGGTTTTTTTATAAATTACTATTGACGTCTTTTTTAACCGCACTGTAGTTTAAACACTTTCTAGTTAAAAATTGGCAGTTGCAATATAAACCAAATTTGCGGAATATTCTCCCGGTAAGGTTAAATCTGTTATATTTGCAACATATCTTACTGAATAATCAGTTTGTTCATCGTCTCCAAGTGTTGCATATGCAACCTGGGTTGATGTAGTGGCTGTTGATGAATAAGCAAATCCACTACCTGTATATGGCGCAGCAACTATTCCGACTCCCCCTGTTGCAACCGCTCTTAACCCGAACTGTTTTGTCCCGACAGCTGAAGCGGTATTCGATCCTCCGATTGCATCTATAACATTTCCACCAGAATTAAGAGTGTTACCTTGCACACTTACTGTATAACCCATAAGAGCATTTGTGGTGACAGAAATTGTATGCGCCACTGTTTCGACGGTGTCACCCTCTGGATTTGTGCTGGAGGCATATTTTGTACTTATTGCTGACAGCTCTCCAAGATATATTGAATTTGAGGAAATATCAAATGAAATATATTGAGGAGGGTCTAGATTGTCCTCTTCTCTCCACCCAACAAGAAATCTATACTCAACATTTGTATCACCTGTTGCGTTTTGCTGATAAAAAGCAATCCCTTCTCCAGGTTTTAACACAAGTTCATCTCCAACGATAATTTCTCTTTCTGCTTCTCCAAAAATTTGACCAGGCGCACCTGGAATAGTAACATCCAAAAATTGCGCATCCACACCACCGATGAACGATACAGATGGACCAGCAGTTCTTAACTCCACACTAGAATCTAGCGTGTCTTGATGTTTTTTGGGAATATTAGATGCCGTCATCAGTGTTCCACCTGAGGCTGAAGATATTTTTCTTATTGTAGCTGTTGTATAATCAGGAGCTGAAGCACTCCCAGTTCTTTCTGCGCGTATCGCAATTCTTTTTATTAAATATCTTTTTCCAGTTGGGCCCGGTGTAGTGTTATTAAAAAATGAAGAATACACATACCCAGCTGTTGTTGATTGTGTTATTGGTCCAATTCCAATAATATGCTCCTGTTGAGATGCTGGTGTACTGGCTGTTGCGACCTCTTCCCATTCAACAAGTAACTTTACTCTTAAATCCACATCTCCTGCTGATGTATCATGATAAAGTCCTATTCCTTCCCCTTCTTTTAAGATAACTTTTTCATTATTCTCAAAATTAATTTCATAGTACCCCACATTTCCTGAATCTCTTGCAGCAGTTTCTGCTGGAGTTATTACTGACATAAGTTTAGAATCAGTCCCACCGACATATGTTGCCGCTACACCTGTGCGCCGTATCTGCATAACACTGTTTGATGTGCTTGTGTTTTTCTTAGGAATATTTGCAGCTGCAATCAAAGTCCCTCCGGAAGCTGCCGTAAGTCGTCTTAATTGCATTGGTATATAAGAAGCTGTGTTAATTGTGTCGACTCTAATACTTAATCTTTTTATCACAGCAGCTTTACCTGACCCTGTTGGATTCAAAAAGGTGGCATAATTATAACTAGTTGCAGTGCTACCGTTTACAGGACCAATATCAATAAGATATTCACCTGCTGCTGCTGGAGCACTTGTTTCCTCATCCCATTCTATTAATATTTTTACATATGCATCAACATCTGCAGTTAAAACATCATTATAAAATCCAATTCCTTCTCCCTCTTTCAAAATAATTTTCTCTGCACTACCAAAAACAATCTCTCTTATCCCAGTCAAATTACCAACTACTCCAGGAGCATTCACTGTCATAAGTCTTGAATCTGCTGTACCTATATATGTTGCAGAAACTGTTGTTGCACATGTTGCGCCACACCATCTAGTTTGCATAACACTATTGGATGTCCCTGTATGTTTTTTGGGTAAATCTGATGCTGTAACTAACAACCCACCAGAGGCTGCTGATAGTCTTCTAAAATTCCATGCTGGGTAATTAGCATTAGCATCAGCATTGATTCTTATCGCTAAACGTTTTATCACTGCAACTTTACCAGAACCAGATGGATTATAAAATGTGTATCTTGTCGTATTTGCTGCTGATGCTCTTGTAGTTGTTTGTGATGCCCAAATATACTCACCCTGAGATGCGGGTGTACTCGCGGTATTAATCTCTTGCCACTCTATAGCCATTCTAACCAGTTGATCCACGTCACCTCCTCCACCTGATATAAGTGCTATACCTTCATTATTCTGCAAAATTATTTTTTCATCATTATTGTGTAAGTTTATTTCTTGCAAACCACCAGGTTGGGCAATTGACCCACAAGGTGTCACATGACCCAGACGTGCATCTGATCCACCAACTTCAGTAACTGACACATTCGTATGTCTAAAGTCCATAACACTAGTTGCTCCACCAGTATTCTTTTTGGGTATATCACTAGCTGCAATTGCAGTGCCACCTGAGGCTGCTGATATTCTTTTTATATATATATCGTTTGAATAAGAAGCGTTACCGTCACATGTTTCAGTACCGAACCATATACGCTTAATAACAGCGGTCTTACCTGATGCAGACGGATTAAAAAAAGAATTATAAACATAATTAGCCCCAGCTGTAGTCTCTATTCTTGGAAAAGTGAACAGGAATTCATTTTGAATAGTTGGAGCCTTCGCCATTTCTTGCCAAGCAACATACACTCTATTTCTTGCATCCTGATCCCCTGCATCCTCTTGATACACAGCCAACCCCTCGCCTGGGGCAATCACGAACTGCTCATCATTTATTCCAAATGTAATTTCTCTGAAACTATAATATGAACCAACTGCTCCAGGATTCGGTTGACCCAAAACTCTGGAATCAACAGACCCTGCAAATGTAACAGCTGGCCCGACTTGTCTCACTTCAACAATAGAATCAACAGTTCCATTATTTTTCTTAGGTATATCTGTCGTTGCAATTAAATTACCACCTGAAGCTGCGGTTATCCTTCTTAAAGTTAAGTTTCCATACTTTGCTCCAGTGTTGTTACCAGTTACAGGACGAACAGTAAAGTTCTTCATAACTATATCTCTACCTGATCCTACTGGATTGAAAAACGACATATAAACATAATTCGCGGCTGTTGAGCCAATTGTTGGACCAATATGTATCATATATTCACGTTCAATTGGATTAACAGCCGCTTCGGCCCTTCTTATTCCTCCCAAAAAATTATCGACTACATTTTTATTTTGTTTTGCAAGATAGATTTTATCAACAATTATTTTACCTTCACTGTAACTTACCACGTCCTTTAAAAAATAAAATAACTCGCTCGGATTAAACCCAGAAAAAAATATTACCATTATAAGAATCAAAGATGATGTTTTTTTAATTAGATTGTGCAACATAGCTATATATTTCTCTAGAAATTTCTTCAAAGAGATTATCAATTTCTTCCTGATCAAAATTACCAACTTTACTTTGTTCTATCATAACTGTTATCAGATATGGACGGCCAGGCACATAGACTATTCCAGAATCAGCCTTCACTCTCTCACTAATTCTAACACCAGTCTTGTGCACATAAGTAATACCAGATGGCAGACCTGTGCTAATTAATTCTTTTGGAGATTCTGCTAAAATATTTAAAAACATTTGAGAATATTCAGGAGAAAGATATGTCGCATTATAGAGTGATCTAAAAAAAGTTGTATACTTTTTGGCTGTTATTCTATTGTCATCATACTGTCCATCGTTTGGAGACTGCTTAAGTTTATCTATTTCATCATCAAACCCTAGACGCGTATACACATCCTCAAGCTCGACGCTATCTAGGTTACGCAACAACACAAAGTGTGCTGTATTATCTGAATTAATTAATGTCTCTTCTAATAATTTCTTAATAGAAAAAGTGGTTCCTGACGATTTTTTGTATAGTTCTCCAAATTCGCTATCTTTGTCATCGTCAAGTATGACTAACTCATTATTCAATTTCCACTTTCTCTCTTCAATTTTTTTAAAAGCAGCCATGGCAATTGGTATTTTGATTAAACTCGCTGGCCACATTTTTACATCTTTGTTAATAGAAATATTAGACCCTGTAGGAATGTATTCAAAATATATAGAAATTAAATAATCATCATTTTTTTCATATTTTTGTACAAGAGAATTTCTTAATTCCTGAAAATTAATGAGTCTGTTATTTTTTTCTATTGATGATACTGTTGGGCTTAGCAAAAAATACTCTTTATTAGTAACGACATTATTCGTCTTAGATAAAAATAAAAAAATAATAACTAGTAATAAAATAACACATATCACTTGGTATTTCATCTTCAAAACACCATCTATTATTTTAGGTTTAGTATTTCTGTTATTCCTTTTATCTAATGAATTATACTTCATAAATTACTGAGTGATTGCACTACTAGTTGTTGATGTCTCTAATACCTCCTCTTTCTCTTCTAATATGTAATTTAACTCACTTAATTTTTCATCACTTAAGAATGCATCCAAATTAAGTTTTTTACGCAATGCGTCTAATGCATCAGAGTCCCCATCAGAAAAAACCTCCCCTGTTTCTGTACTATAAAATGTAAAACCTCTCGCACCAATAAGCACAGTCCACTGTGTACCCAAAAACTTCACTCTAGCTTTTTCTCCTTTTGAGATATCAAAAGGTGGAACAGGCATTTGATCAAGTGATTTATTTTTGAAATTGTACGCATAAATAATCAAACCATCCTTTGCTAACCAAAATAAATGTTCACCCTTAATACCGAGCATAGAGCCTACAGACAAGGTAGTAGAAGCTGGTCCAATATTTATTTTTTCTTGCGTATTACTCTCTGTATCATATAACCAAAGTTCATCTTGGCCGTCCTTTTCTACTTGCATGACAACTTCACTCAAAAATACTCCTTTTATTTTTTTGATAATATACAAAGCAAAATCTGGAAGTTTCTTTTCTTCTTTTTCAACTTCTAAAACATCTTCTTCTAACACTTTATTAACTTTTTTTATTTCTTCAACCAAAGTCGCTATTGATGTATTATCTTCACTCCACTCCACTTGAAGTTGAATCCATTTATTTTTTGGTAACACTACATTTGTTATTTTTTCACTGGTTGTTGCATTAAGTGTGGTGGTGGCAGTAGAAGTGCTATTAGTGGTAGATGCATTGCTCGAAGTACCTACAGTAATACTTATGTCTTTCACCAAGGTACTAGTGCTAATATTTACACTCTTTGTTGTCGTACTAATTTCTGTTGTAGTAGCAGTGACCAATGTTGTCGTACTAATTTCTGTACTTGTTCCAAGCTCCAAAGTAGACGTTGAACTAGTTAAATCCGTCGATGAAGCAACCACGTCTGGAATAATTTCCTCGATATACATATACCAAACCTCTTTTTGGTTATTATCATTATTAATTATTGTAACAATTCTAATATTATCCACTGTTTCATCGCTTATAATTGTATCCCTTTCAAAATCTGGGTGCTCGTGTGTAACAGTTGTTTCATAAAGCACTTCGGCTTTTATTCCGTCGAGATACACCGCTGGTGTTGGGTCTATTCTATCAACTGGCTGTACTTTTATTTGAAGTTGATTCATATCACTCCATGAAGTAGAAGCAACTACAGGTATTTCAAAAGTTCTATACTTCATTGAACTTTCGTCTACTTTACCTAAGCTGTTCCAAACCACTCCGTCGAATGTATACAAGACTTCGAGGAAGTCACCTTGTGATTCTTTTTCTTTATCAGCTCCTGTAATAATATCTAAAGCAGTATCTAATAATGTCTTTGTACTAGTCCCTTCAGTTGTTGAAGCGAACTCAGGATTTTCATCAATAGTTGAAGTAGAAACATTAGCGGAGCCTTCAGTTGACGATGATGTTAAGGCTGACGTCGACGACACCGCTGACGTTGTTGATGTTGAAACTGAATCTTTGCTTCGGGTTTCTGTAATATTTGTTTTGATAACTGTCTCTATAACCTTCTCATTGCTATTTTCAGTGACAACAATTTCCTCTTTAACGTCTATAACTTCTTGGACAACTTTTTCTTGTGTGACCATTGGTGTAGTTGTTGTTGTAATTAAAACTTCTTCTATTTTCACCTCTTGTGGAACTACTACCTCGCTTTCTAATGCAGTGCCTGTAGCGCTAACCACTGTAGGAGTAGAAGATGCCCCATCTTCTGCGAAAACTTTTTGAATGAAATATGATGAGAGCTTTTCTAAAACTGAATCAAAAAAAGATACTGGGGCACTTTCAGGTTCTATCGGAGTAGTCTCAGCTGGAGGAGTCTGAGGTTCTTCTGTTGGAGGAGTAACAGTTGGTTCTGCTTGAGGTGGAGCTACTGGTTCAACCACTGGTTTGACAGTGGGTTCGATTGCAGTGTCCACCGATGTTGATGCTGACCCACCAACAACTTCATCTGTTTCTGGTTTTTCTGTATCAGTTGCAGGAGAATTACTTTGTTGTGTTGTTGTAGAAACAACTGGAACACTTTCTCCTTTACCAAGGATCTTTTCAAGAGCTCCACCAACAGCATCTATGACTTTACCGAACATAGAAGATTCTTTGGTTGTAGTTGCACCTGCTGTTGTAGATTCTTTTACAATAACTTCTGACGATGTCGATGAGGAAGTCGACGTAGAGACAGTTGTAGATGCTGAAACTGATGTTGAAGTTGAAGAAGAAGCACTAACAAAAGATGATGCATTGATTATGTCGGTACTACTAGCTAATGTGAATGACACTTCTTCGGTTGATGTGCTATCTAATATTTCTCCTGAAGACGAAGCAAAAGAATCACTAATAATTTCTTGCCCCAAAACAACATCTTCTCCTTTACTCCAAGCTAATGAAATAAGTATCTTTGTTGGTTTAGTGTTTTGTTCAATTTCACCAACAAAACCTCCACAATAAATATCTGCATGTGTTCCACTTGGGAGTACGGCTGAGTTATCTTTTGTAAATTCACTTTCAGAACTGTTTGATTTTGTTTGTGGCTCACCTTCTGCATTACGAGGATTATTCCAACCACCAAGACAGGCTGTTGGATAAAATGTTACTACCTCTGCACTTCCTTTTGGTGAAAGGATGGACCCGATTACCATGAGAAAAAGTGTTAAGATAACCACAACCTTTATTCTCTTCTTCATGAGTATAATCCCTGACTCTCTTTCATTAGAAAAAATGAGGTTCTCTAGTGAATTTCTTACATTATCAATATGCGAACCAACGTTTAATTTTGGGCTATAAATTGATGACTTGAAGAATTTTTTTCTAGGTAAGATTTTGCCCATAATATACTAGTAAGTATAGCAACCATATAGATGTAATTCGTCTAGCAATCCACATGAGTCCAGATTTTAGATTTTGGATTTTAGGTTTTAGATTAATTTAAAAACACACTTAATTTGTCATGGAAAAAAGAGTAATAATGTGGTAGTATTTTGATTAGTTTGTAGATATGTTTTAAAGTTTAGAATCTAACATCTAAATTCTAATATCTATAATCTATCTTTGGGGAATCGTCTAATGGTAGGACAGCAGATTCTGGATCTGTTAATTGGGGTTCGAGTCCCTGTTCCCCAGCCGATTTTTAAGCGTAAAAATCGCGTCGAAATTAGCAAATTTCGACGTAAATAAATTTGCGTGAATACACTTAAGTTAATTAATTCATCAACTTGAGCACGATTCTGACACTCATAGATCTTTAATGATAAAATTTTATACACATATTAATGATGAGTGGTCTTTGGCCTCTAATCAGGCAAATGTAGCATTGAGGCTATTAAAAGAAGGTTGTACAGATGAACTAAAATATCAGTTACTATATGCCAAAGTAAAAAATATTAAAAATGATAATCTTGAACATGGAAATTATGATTATACAGATAGTATTATAAAAATAGAAGCATGTAAGAAAAATATGTTCGATTTTTATTCAGCTTCAGTTCTAGTGTTTCAATCAATGATGGAAGCATATATAAACCATATTATAAATAATTTAGTTAAAGAAACGTACAAAATAAAAATTATTCCTGATTTAAATAATGTAAAAATTGATACTTGGGTAAAACTATCAAAGAGCAAAGACTTTAAACTTAAATGGAATGTTGTACTTACTTCACTTAATTGTGAGACAAAAAATTTCTGTTCTTATTCATCCACAATTTATAAATTAAGGATAACTTTGACTCATCCTAAAAATGAAAATATAGAAGAAATAAAAAATTTAAGAAATAACTACTTATACAAAGGGTATAAAAACGGCTGGGAATCTATAATTTCTTTATATAATGGCCTAGGGTTTGTTGGTGAAGATACTTGGGACAATAGAGTTAACTTGTATAAATTAAAGATAGTATAGTTTTTCATTTAGCTCTCGGAGGGCGTCGAAATCATAATGTAAAAATATTAAAAAAGACTACACAGGTCTTGGCCATAATTTTTCTGAGCACGTGCGTCCCAGCAAATAAAAAAACAAAACCACCTAAGCAGTTTTGCTTGGTGGTTAATAATCAACGTGCTGTAAAATACAACAGCGGGATAATGAAAACCATGACACTGGTCACATTACGACCACGTGTGTAGACCTCTGTGGCAGTAAGTCCGTTCTTGGTGCCGTGGTGAACAAAGTATGAAATGAAGAGTCCTTTTGTGCCATACCCTTTCCAAATAGCGCCTTGAAACATTCCACAAAGGACAACGCACATAACCCACAAAACGAACATTGTCGCCATGAACCCTTTCAAAAGAACAGGGATGGCTGCAAGTGCTAAACAAACCAATAACACTCGCGCTACAACCAAATCTGATTTTGATAATTGCATGACAACT
Organism: Candidatus Altimarinota bacterium; assembly: GCA_021734745.1. Classification (GTDB taxonomy): domain Bacteria; phylum Patescibacteriota; class Minisyncoccia; order Phycocordibacterales; family UBA5272; genus UBA11704. Next base: position 50,925 of record JAIPIK010000002.1, read on the forward strand.
CCTCAAAAAATTGATGTAGTGACAATATATATTATACCATGAATACTACACAAGTGTCAATAGTAGGTGACGGTATCTAAATCGGATTTAAATAGCAATCTTTCGCCATAAACATTCGAATATCACGCACAATATAAGTGTATTGTAATCCCCCTACCTCCCTTTCCTCAACACCGGTAGTATTCTATCAACTATTTTTCTATACCCAGCATCATTCGGATGAACTGCATCACTCATAAACTCTCTATTTCCAATAAGACCACCCAAAACATTTGTCACGTGTAGTGTCCCTCGTTTTTTTACTATCTTTTCAAACTCAGTATCATAAGGATCAGTTAAAACTCCTCCTTGTATGCCAAGTAAAATAACAACAGCTCCACTCTTTTGTATTTCAACCACCATATTATCAATATTTTTAAAAGTATTAGCAAGTGGAATTTTATGTAAAAAATCATTACCACCAAATAAAATAAAAACCACTTTTGGATTCTTTTCAATAACATCATTAATTCTTAATAATCCTTGCGCACTTGTTTCTCCAGGGACACCCATATTAATTACTGGTTCACCAATTTCATTTGAAATTAATGTTGCCATATCATTGCCTGATGTAGAACCAACTCCGTAAATTAAACTATCTCCGAACATTACTATCGAATCCCCTTTTGATGGATAATTAGTAATTTTTACAGGTTTAAAATACATAAATAGAAATATTCCAACAATTAATACTATGACTATTTCTATAATTTTTTTCATATAATTAGTTTAACATGGGATAATATACTATATGTTTTACGTATACATCCTAACTTGCAAAGATAATACTCTTTATGTTGGCTCAACTAATGATATGGAGAAGCGACTACATCAACATAATAATTTAAAATCTGGTGCTCACTATACAAAAATCCGTCGTCCAGTAAAACTAAGTTATCAAGAAGACTGCAAAACATTTGAGGAAGCAAGGTCACGCGAAGCGGAACTAAAGCGATTAACACGTAAAGAAAAACTATCGCTAATTAACAAAAAATAAATAATTCTGAACGATATTTATTTCTTAGATGCAATTTGTAAAAACGCAGTGAAGAGAGGGTGTGGTGAGAGTGGTCTTGCTTTGAACTCTGGGTGAGCTTGTGTTGCAACGAAAAATGGATGAACTTTTTTTGGTAATTCAATAAATTCCATTAACTTACCATCTGGAGATGTTCCAGAAAAAACTAGTCCTGCATCCTCAATTTGTTTTATATAATTAGGATTAACTTCATATCTATGACGATGACGTTCACTGATTGCAGTGTCAGAATATGCTTTTGCAACTAAACTACCTTCTTTAATAATCGCCGTATAAGCACCTAATCGCATACTTCCTCCGTAATTTTTATTTCCAACTTTTTCTTTTTGTGATTCCATAATAGTAATCACATCTTCTGTTGCTTTATCGTCCAACTCTTTTGAAGTAGCTCCTTTTATACCAACTACATTTCTAGCATATTCGATTACTGCAAGTTGCATGCCATAACAGAGTCCAAGATAAGGGATTTTATTTTCTCTAATATATTTTATTACCTCTAACTTACCTGTAATCCCACGTGAACCAAACCCTCCAGGAATAATAATTCCATCAAATGTATCAAGTGACTTTAATTTTTTCTTGACATCACTTGCAGTTATTTTCCCAGCAACTTCATATTCTCCGGAATTAATCCAAGTAATGACTGGTTTTTTGTTTAATTTATAAGCTGAAAACTTAACTGCCTCTATTACCGATAAGTATGCGTCACTCAAAACAAAATCTCCTGTATCAAAATATTTTCCTACAATAGCTATTTTAATTTCACTTGTTGCTGTGTGAGCTTTTTTTACAAAAGTATCCCAAGCTTTCTTGTTCTTATCCCCCTCTTCTTTTCTTTCTTTAGAAACTTTTTTATTTAAACTCAAAACTTCACTAATAATATCTCCAACATTTTCTTTCTCAAAATTAAAAGGAACATCATAAATACTACTTACATCAGGTGCTCCAATAATATTTTCTTGCTTTACATTACAAAAGAATGCTAATTTTTCTTTTCTTTTTTCATCAAGAGTAATTTTACTTCGTGCGATAATCATATCTGGCCAAACACCAGATGACTGTAATGTTCTAACAGCATGTTGTGTTGGTTTTGTTTTCATTTCACCGAGCGCGCCTGGAACTGGAAGATATGACACCATGACACAAGCAACGTCTTTTGGATTCTCAGTTTTCAACATACGAGCTGCCTCTAAGAATAAAATATTTTCATACTCACCAATTGTTCCGCCAATTTCAATAATCACGCATTCAGCTCCTGACTTTTCTTGAGCTCGTTTTATACGACTAATAACTTCCATTGGTATATGTGGTACGACTTGCACACATTTACCTTTATAAAACATACTTCTTTCTTTTTCTATAACTCCTTGGTACACACGACCTGTTGTCATGTAATTATTGTTTGGAAGATTTATATTCAAAAAACGCTCATAATTTCCCATATCTTGATCTGTTTCATGTCCATCATCAAGAACGAAAACTTCACCGTGCTCAGTTGGGTTCATCGTACCAGCATCTACGTTTACATATGGGTCAATCTTTATAGAAGTAACAATGTGGCCCCTGTCTTGCAAAATTTTGGCAATAGAAGAGGCGGTGACTCCTTTCCCAACTCCGGAGATAACACCGCCTACGACAAAAATATACTTTGGATTTTGCTTTTTCGTAGCCATAATAATCAACTTAGTATCTCAAAATGATTAAGAATAGTAAAGGAACAAAAAAATATACAAAAAACACAAATCTAGAAAGCCTTTTTCAAAATTGGATAAATTTTGTCTGCAATAATTTTATACCCAATATCATTTGGATGTACTTCATCGAACATTAATTCATCTACACCAATTATTCCATCTAAAACATTTGGCACATAGAGAGCGCCTCTATTTTTTGCTATTAGTTTAAAATTACCAGAGTATGGATCTGTAATGATTCCACCTTGTATACCCAAAAGTATGACAACTGCGCCAGCTTCTTGTAATTTTTGTACTATGGTATCAAGATTTTTGAAAGTTTCTACTTCACTTACACCTTGTAAGAAATCATTACCCCCGAATAACACCATCACCACGTCAGGCTTTTTATTTATTACCTCATCAATTCTCATTAGGCCTTGTGCAGTTGTCTCTCTTCTGACCCCCATGGCAGTAACAGGTTTTTTTATTTTCTTGGAAAGTAGTGAGGCAATATCATTACCCTCAGTTGAGCCAATACCGACCGTAAGACTATCACCAAACATAACAATATTATCTCCAAGTGCGGGGAAGTTAATAATTTTTCTTACTCTAAAAAAAATAACCACTATGGTGGATGTCCCTATAAATATTACTGCTATCAGAACATTTTGCATTCACATATTGTAGCATAAAGAAAAACAGATACTCATATTGTATATGTATAAATCTAAATATTTATTGAAGCCCTTACAATTCGTATATCTTGATAAGTATACTTACCTTTCAAATGTTCGAACACAGGTGTTAACTTACGAGTTTTTAATTCCTTAAAGGTTTTTGTGATTTTGGTAACATCTTTTTTCAGTGGAAGTGTGTGATTTAACTCTACTTTTTCTTTTAATTCTATTAGTTTTTCTATGTGACCAATAATTGTATCGACTGTTACATTACGTTTATCTGCAATTTCTTTTATTGTTAATTTTTCTTTTAGCATTTCTTGAGTCTTTGTATGTGAGGCTACTTTCTCCACTATTTCCTCATCTTCTATTTCATCCAACTCAGTTAAAGTTCCACCAGATTCAGTTATAAACTTTTCCTGTAGCTTCTCTAATTGAGTATCTGTATATTTTGATATTGCGTTTTCAGCTTGAACACTTTTAGAAACAAAAGTTAAATCTGCCTCTCTAACTTGTTCTGCAATCATCAATGCTTGAGGATTAAAACCCTTTAGATAAAGACCTTCTAATGACTTCAAACGTGAAAGTGCAACATATCCCTGCCCTGAAGCAAAAGCTCGACTAAGATCGATTTCTGCTTTATCTAATGTCATTCCTTGTGATTTGTGCACAGTAATTGCCCACGCTAGTTTTACTGGAAGTTGTTGTAGCTCGGCTTTTACCTTTCCATCTTCTTCTATTTTCCAAGAATCAGCTTTTATTGTTATCTTCTTGCCGCTTACCAATTCAACAATTGGTGCACCTTCATTATCAAAATTAATAACTAATCCCATCGAACCATTAACATAACTTCTATCTTGTGCATTTTTTATACATATAACTTTTGCACCGATTTTTAATTGTAAAATTTCATTTGCAAGACAATTATTTTTAAGTGCAGCAACAAGTTGTGCTTTACCTTTTGTAATCATATGATAAGCACGAATATCCCCTGGAATTGAATTAAAAGCTTTTAGATTTATTTGATCAACATTTTCATTGTGTGTATATAATTTTATATGATCATCACTGTGGGCATTCTTACTTGCCTCTTGCAACATTTCATAATGTTCTTCTTCTACTTCACATGACCTTATTGCATTTAAAATTGATGAGAGTTTATCATCATCTTGTCTGAACTGTTCTGTTAAATAACACGTTACCGGTTTGGACTCTTTCCATGCTGTAGACATAAAAGCAAATACGTCTGTACTTTCATATTCATCACCATGACGAGTAACTGGTGGTAATTGAAAAAAATCTCCAGTGAAAACAACTTGCATTCCACCAAATGGCTTTTCATTTCGTCTCATATGTTTTCCTACCCTATCTAACATATCTACAAATGATGCGTGCAACATCGACACTTCATCAATAATTAATACTTGTGTTTCATTCCATCTTTTATAAAGATTTTGTTTTTCTTCGAGTGCGCCTAAGTCATAGCTATGTAACTTTTGTTTGATACCTATACCACTCCAAGCGTGTATAGTTGTTCCGTTAATATGAGTCGACGCAATACCTGTTGAAGCAGTAACCGCATACCTAACTCCATGTTTTCTAAGGTAAGTAATATATTCTCTTAAGACATGACTCTTACCTGAACCTGCTGCACCAGTTAGAAATGTCGTGTGTCCGAGTTTTAGAATTGAGAGTGCTGTCTTTTGTAACATTGTTTTAGTATATCAGATTACAGGACAACATTGACATAAGTTGCAATTTGATGTAATATATATATTAGACATAGGTTTCCCTCTACCAATTACAAAAGAGGTTTTTTGGGAGGTTGTATGAATGATTCTACTTTGAAAATGGTGCTATCTGGAATACTGTTTGGGTTGTGGCCCCTGTTCATGAATAAAAGTAATTTGAATGGTGGGACATCTGTCACTTTTTTTGCAGTTATTGTACTGCTGACTGTTTTACCATTTGGAATATACAACGGGATAAATATTTCTGGTACAAGGTGGTGGTTTGCTGTCCTTGCTGGGTGCACCGGAGCATTGGGACTTATCGCATTCAACTCTGTACTTTCAAAAGTTAGCAAAGGAGAAGTTGGTCAACTGTTCATCTTAATGGTGGTTGTCCAAGTATCAATCCCAGCTATATATCATGTGTACACCAATGGTGGATTAACCTTAAAGACAGCTAGTGGATTTGTTGCAGCAATAATAGCAGCAATTCTGCTCGTTTGATAAATTTACTCCACCACGCCCCGCTTTGAAGCATGGTTTTCAAAGCGGGTTTTTGTTTAAAACAAAAATCATGTTAGTATTGTTATTAGAATTTTCACCTCAAGAAACGGAGTAGAGAAATGATTAAGGAAATAATCAAGTGGGAAGCTTTCCCAAAAAAACTACCTAAGAATATGCTCGGAACCATTACAAAAGTAATGATTGACCGTGGTAATGGTGTTGAGCTTGCAACTCTAGATAGCACGGTTCCGGATAGATTCAAGTTTTTTTTGGAATGCAAAGGTATACTCGGTGGAACTATTATTGAAGATATAAACGAAATACTGTACATTGCACACAATCCAATCGGCCCAATTGAACTAATAAAGAAAGAGGAAAAAAAGAAAAAAGAACAAAAAACCCCGTAAGTAGAACACTACTTGCGGGGTTTACTTATTTAATTATTAAAAGAAAATTTAAATAATTAAACTTCTACCTCACCTGTTTAAACACCTTAAATGTATCCTCAAAGTTCTTGAAAATCACATCAACAACTGATTCATTATGCTGAGGTGTGATGATGGTACGCATAGGTAGTTTCTTTAAGTTTCCAGCTTCATCTTTTGAGGCTACTTGTATTCGGTAAATAGTTCCTGGTTTTAGTACTGGGACAATAACTGCATGATTGGTGGTATAGTTATTTGTTTCTTCTATTTTGTTAATAAGTTCTTTATCAGATGAACCACTACCTTCTTCATAACTAACAATAGATGTTGCTGGTTCGTCTGTGTTCCAAGAAATAACAGTTTGAGCTCTATCTGTTCTACCTGACACAAGAGCACTGTTAACCTTTATAGAAGCTACTTGTGGTGGAGTGTTATCAATACCCATAGTGATAATGAAGGGTTCGCGGGCTTCTATGGTATTTCCATTAGCTGTTGTACCTGATATTGATACTTCATAAGTAGTTCCTGGTGTAAGACCAGTTACTAATACATCGTGATGCTTAACTAATTCTTTAATAACTTTTCTATTTGATTCTCCTGTACGTACATTTCTGTAATCAACTATAGAGGAAGATAGGCTAGCTGATGTCCAAACAGTACGGAATGAGTCTGTTTTACGTTCTACTATAGAACCTTGTATATTTGGGGCTTTGGTTATGAATGTAAGGTCTTGACTCTTTCCAACTACTTGAGGGAATACGTGGGACTTTGCTTGTATATGATACTTTGTATTTGGTTTTAGATTAGCTAACTCTATAGTATGGGTTAATTGTTTATCTGGAGATGATGGTGCATTAAGAACATAACTTTGATTGTTTTCTTTGTATTCTTCATCACTAGCATAATCAAGGGAACTAATTGATTTAATATTTGTTTTCCAGATTACGGTTGCACTACTTTCTGTAACATCTACAACACTTGGTGTAGACACAGACGGTGGAGAAAGAGATGGTAATGCTGATTCAATTAATTCTTCTATCTTACCTTGTATGTCTGTTGCTTTGTCTAGGAAAGTAGAGTCGGTTAGCATTTCGGAGATGAAGAGGGTTTTGAAGGTGGAGTCGGGGTAGACCGCGACATTTCCTGCGTTATCTACTACTGTGACACGATAATTGTAATCTGTACCGGTCTGCAATTTCTTTAATTTAATAATCTTAGATTTTGATAATTCTTTAGATCCTTCAGTTGAAGTAAAATCCTTCGTCTCCCCATAATCAATAAACACCCTCACATCCTCATTCGTCACAACCTTCACTTCAGTACTAAACGCTCCGACATTACCAACGTCAACAGAAGTAATTACAGGAGCTGTTGTATCTAATGTAACAGAAGGAGAACCACCCCCACCTCCAACATATTGGGTGACAATAACTACTTCGCCGTCTTTTGTAGTTGAGAATGTTTGTTCGGATGAGGAAGAAGTATTGCCGGCAGCATCACTTGAGAATACTTTGAAGTAATATGGAGTTGAAGGTGTAAGTGTTTGAGCTTGGGAATTGGTGTCTATAGTATCTTTACTAAGAGAGACAACATGGTAGTTAGACTTAGTAGAATCAAGTACTGTAGTACGAGTAAGTACTCCTGGTGATGTCCCCCATTCTACTTGAGATGTAGAAGGTTCATCTGTTTGCCATATGATAACTCCAGCATTAGATGAAATAACTGGGGTAGAGATGTTAGATATTTCTGGAGGATTAACATCCAGTGTTGTAGAGAAGGTGTAATAACTTCCACCATTAGTATCTATAGTTTCATTACCTTCACCATCAGTTGATTTTACGTAATAGTAATATCTAGTTCCTGGAGTAAGTCCAGATATATCTATTTTGTGTTGACATATACTTGTGGCACAGGCTACGTTTGTTGCACTCCATTCTGATATTGATGGAATTATGTTCTGATTGATTGAATAGTAAACATAGGAGTCGGATGAGGTTGAGGTATTCCAGAATATAGTTACAGAATTATCTGTGAGATTAATAGCATTTACTCCGGTAATGATTGGGCCACCTACAGTAGAGAAGTCTGGGCCACTAATATATGAACTTACATTTCCAGAAACATCTTCTGCTCTTAAGCGAAGATTGTATGTTGTATTAGGAGATAGATTTTGTATATATATACTATGTGAAAGGACATAAGAGACGCTAGGAACTGATACCCAGGTACTACTTCCATTTGGACGATATTCGACTTCCCCTTTTGCTAATTCATCTGTAGTGAATGTTACTTGTACTGAAGTATTTTTTAGATTAGCTCCTGGGAGAAGAATACTTGCTGGCTCTATTGTTGGTGGTGTGGTATCTGAACTTCCTTGACCGTTTGGTACATCAGACATGATTGTAGTGTAATCAGATATATCTCCATCTGTATCTTCAACTGCTAATTTGTAGAAATGAGTACTTGATGTTCCGGTACTAATAATATGATGATAGTAGTTAATTGAGGGATTAGTAATATCAGTTAGAACACTATAATTAACTCCGTCTGTAGAATGATAGAGTTTGTAGGATGAGAAAGAAGATGATGTTGTTGCTTGGAATACTCCCCAGCTTAAGAATTCTCTATATGAGTTAATTAGAGTGTTGGATATATCTTTGAAATCGAAGTTAGATGGGAGTGCTGGAGCGACAATTGAGTGATATATATAGTTTCCTGCTATATCTTTTATCTCAATGTATACAGTTTCGTTACCATCTACATCTTTGCCTGGTAACCAAGGAATAGAAGAGGATGAGAAGTTACCGGATAAAGCTGACCAGACACAGGAATTACCTTCTGTATCGGATGATGGGAAAGTATTATCATTACAGAGACGATACTGGAATTGAGAATCATCAGCAGAAGACATGATAATATTGTTTTCTGATGAATCAAGAATGATAGTTGTATATGTTGGTGACTTGGTATCTAAGACAAAAGTAGCCGATACTCCTGTTCCGTTGTTATTAGCAGCTTCATTATCATTTACTGTGACACGTAGTTGAGTGGTTGAAGAAAATACTCCAGCAATACTTGTTGTAGCTGACCACACAGCTGTGTAAGTTGCATAGTTGTTATCATCAACAGCTTTGTTACTAGTGTCCCCTGCTGATAACGCTGATTGATCAATAGCTACCCAACCCCCTCCTATATTGTATTCAAATGATGGAGTTACATAACCTGGAGTAATTGTTCCTGTACTACCATCAGGGTCACGTATACGATATGAGATGGATACCTTGCCATAATCACTATCTTGATCATCAGTGATTTGAATAGCAGTAACACCATTAGTTCCATAGGTAGCATCGAATTCTGGTGGAGCGTTTACTACATATTGAACATTCACCTCACTTACTATTGGAGTAGCTGCTCCACCAGAAGATAACACAGTTTTGTATTGTAAATATCTATCATTAACACCGTCACGGAGTGGATGATTAACATCTAGTGTTACTCCATTGTTTGAATAGAGGAAATAGTCATTACCATCACAGGTGTTAGATGGGCCACACCAGTTAGACCAAGTGATACCATCTCCTGATGACCTTACTTGGAATTTAACTATTTCATTTGATGATGTAGCGGAGGCAGTCCAAGATATTCTTGAGATTAGGTTAGCATCTGAACTAGTGTCATATGGGGAAGATATTAGATTTCCTTCACTGTTATATTGATTGTAGTTAATAACTACAGAATCTAAGGTTGGAGTGACTGCTGTATCATTTGTAGAAAGTGTTGCTTGATATTGTATATATTGATGACCATCTGTTACACATCCACCCGTTGAAAGAGCATTACCTGATGTAATAGTAGAACAACCCTCCCATGCTGGCGCAGATGAGAAATCAGAGGTTGCAGACGAACGAGCTTTTATGGTAATTGTTTGACTATTTAAAGTAGTAGAAAATGTTAGCGTAGAAAATGCTGAATCACCAGAAAGATTAATTGTGGATGAGAGGAAAGTTCCAGATGAGGGGTAGGTGACGAGGTGTATAAAACCAACAGGAACTAAATATTCGTTGATTGAGACTGGGGTGTTCGAATTTATATTAGTTCCATCACCTAAATTACCATTCCCATTATATCCCCAACAATACCCAATATTATTTGTACTTACTGCACAACTACCCCAATATGAAGATGATATGTCCATAACATCTGTCAAAAAGCCACTATCTCCAACACCGTGAACTTGTACTGGGGTATTGCGTTGGGTTGTAGTGTTATCACCTAAACGACCATAACCATTAAGCCCCCAACAATATGCTGTACCATCAGTTTTAAATGAACATGTATGTTCTTGCCCAGCTGATATTTGAGATATGTCTGTGAGAAAACCAACATTACCAACACCCTTTACTTGTACTGGGGTGTTTCTTTGTGTGCTAGTATTGTCACCTAAATGACCGTTTCCATTATACCCCCAACAATATGCTGTACCATCAGTTTTGACAGCGCAAGTATGAAAACCACCAGTTGATATCTGAGACACATCAGTGAGAAAACCAACATTACCAACACCATGAACTTGTACTGGGGTGTTTCTGGTAGTTGCAGTATTATCGCCAAGTTGACCATTACTATTATATCCCCAACAGTATAGTGTATTATCAGTTTTTACAGCACAAGTATGGCTTTGTCCAGAAGATACTTTTGCTACATCTGTAAGATATCCAACATCTCCAACACCGTGAACTTGTACTGGGGTATTGCGTTGGGTTGTAGTGTTATCTCCTAATTGACCGGACGCATTATACCCCCAACAATAGACAGTGCCGTCATTTTTGGTTGCACAAGTCTTGGAAGACCCACTAGATATTTGTACTACATCTGTAAGGTAACCGACATTCCCTACCCCATGAACTTGAACGGGAGTATTTCTTTGAGATGTGGTGTTGTCACCCAATTGACCGTAAATATTATTCCCCCAACAATAGACAGTGCCGTCATTTTTGAGTGCACAAACATAAAAACTACCTATAGATACCTGTGTAATACCAGTAAGGTATCCAACATTGCTTACACCGTGCACCTGTGTAGGTGTATATTTTTTTACAGTAGTATTATCACCCAATTCACCATTATTATTTAGCCCCCAACAATATAACGTATTATCAGTTCTAATTAAACAGTTATGGTTTGTGGTAAGACCTGTTGCCATTCTTAGAACATTACTAAAATTATCTAACACACTAATACCAACAACCTGAATAGGTGTATTTCTTTGTGATGTAGTGTTGTCACCCAATTGACCATAACCATTATACCCCCAACAATACACAGAACTATCATTTATAAGTACACATGTGTGACTTAGCCCTGTTGATATCTGAACCACACTAGTAAGAAGACCAACATTCCCAGCACCGTGAACTTGTACTGGGGTATTGCGTTGGGTTGTAGTGTTATCACCTAATTGACCATTACTATTAGCCCCCCAACAATATACTGTACCGTCATTTTTTACAGCACAGACATAATCATTCCCAGTAGATATCTGTAGTACATCCGTAAGATAACCAACATTACCAACACCGTGAACTTGTACTGGGGTGTTTCTTTGTGTGCTAGTATTATCACCTAAACGACCGCTTCCATTTAGCCCCCAACAATATGCTGTACCGTCATTTTTGAGTGCACAAGTAAAACCATTATCTGTTATAACTTGTGTTACATCTGTAAGATATCCAACATCTCCAACACCATGCACCTGTACTGGAGTATTTCTTTGAGATGTAGTGTTGTCACCCAATTCACCGTAATTATTCCACCCCCAACAATATACTGTACCATCATTTTTGGTTGCACAAGTTTGAGATGTTCCACTAGATATTTGTGCTACATCTGTAAGATACCCAACATCTCCAACACCATGAACTTGTACTGGGGTATTGCGTTGGGTTGTAGTGTTATCCCCAAGTTGACCATTCCAATTATACCCCCAACAATATGCTGTACCGTCATTTTTGAGTGCACAAACATGACTAGACCCGACTGATATCTGTTCTATATCTGCAAGAAAACCAACATTACCAACACCATGCACTTGAACCGGGACATAACTTTGAGATGTGGTGGTGTCACCCAATTGACCGTAAATATTACCCCCCCCAACAATATACTGTACCATCATTTTTTACAGCACAGGTAAAACCATTACCACCAGCAACCTGAATAATATTTGTTAGAAAACCAGAACCACTTACACCTCGTACCTGTACAGGAGCAGGTTTACTAGCCTCCGACGTGCCGATACCTAACTGACCTTGACTATTATTACCCCAACAATATACTGTACTATCACTCTTTACAACACATGTATGCTGTGTATAAACACCTTCACCAATTTGTGCTGCTCCACTTTCCAAAGCTATCGATGAACCTACCCCACTCCCCGTAACCGTCGTCGAAGCAAAAGTCCCATTTAAAAAACCACCCCCTGTTGTCGAAGCAGTTGGTGAGGTACTTGTGGCTCCATCATCAGTAAAAGCATAGGATGTTACAGGGAGACTCACTGTGGAATTAACTTCTAGACCTGTAGAACTATAATACTTATTCCAATTAGTTTGATTGGAGGCATGAGTAGAGGTAGCGGTAGTATCTGCACCACCTGTCCATGAGGATTGCGTAAAAGAATATGTAGCAGAGTGTACAAAAGTAAGAACAATAAAGAATGTAGCAAGTGGTAACCCAAAGCCAACTACAACTCTTTTGTTAAATACTTTACTTCGTATTTCTAATTTTGAAATGAATCTAGTTGGTAATAAGTTAACAAAGTATTTTGTTAACTTTATGAATAGAGAACAAGTACTACTTATGACTTTTATTGAGATAAAGAACTGGAATATTTTACTTAGAATTTTTGTACTAAAATTCATCATAAAACCTATACCTTTAAGATATAGAGAAGATGCTGAATAAACCCCTCTTTTAAACAAAGAAAGTATAGTAAATACAAGGTTTTTCAAATCCCTCATTACATACAGTTTAACATCTAAATAACCCTCTTAATTGTGTATAAGTAAAAGTTTTTTACTTTCTGATGAATGCTTCTTTTGGTGAAAGATTAGAAACTTTCCACGCTGGCCACAAACCAGAAAATAATCCGATAAGAACTGATAATCCGATAGCGAATAAAACGAACCAAAGTGGTGTTATAAACAAACTAAAAGCTTCACCACCTAACCTAACAGCAAGCGAACTCACCCCGAAGTCAATAATCTTTCCTATCAAATACCCAATTGTCACTCCACCAACCCCACCCAGGAATCCCATAATAGTTGACTCCATTAGAAAGAGATTTCTGACATCTGCGTTTGTAACTCCAATTGATTTCATAATACCTATCTCATAAATTCTTTCCATGAAACCCACAATCATAGTGTTTAACATTCCAATAGCAGAAACAATAAGCGCAGTAATACCGAACACACCCAACACTACTGTTATTATATTCATAATCTTGCGAGCTTGATTAACCAAGTCGATACGAGCAGAAACAATAAAACCTTTTTCTGTTAAAGTATCTCTGACTTTTTCAACATGTTCAATATCTACAGCTTTTACAAGTAAAGATCTAAAAAAAGGTGGCTCTTTTGATAATACTCCCGGGGATATAATTGCGAATGGTGGGCTATTTTCATCAGTTATAATTGCTCTTAACACTACTGATTCAGTTGTTGTTGCTTCATCGTATGTGCCAGTTTTTTCATCTTCATAAAATAATTTTAAATTAGATTCTCCCCCTATTACATCTTTAGTTTTATCTGACTGAATAAGGCCAACTGTTTGACTTGAGATTATGGCACCACCACTTTTTTCAAAAGCATCTATTTCATCTTTTGTAAGCAGTCCTGTTAAACGAAAATAATTAGGCTCAACAACTTTTACCTGAACGGACCCAGCGAGGCCTCCGAGTTTTATTTCTCCAGGAAATTCAGCGACTTGACTCACCTCTTTTACATCAGGAATTGCTCTTATTTCTTCAACTTCTTTTTTTGTAATATTTAAATTAGCTTCTGACGGATAATAAACCTCCATTGTAATAAGAGAATCCTCTGTGGTAACAAGCTTACCAAGTAAAATATATTGTAGACCATATCCAAAAGAAATAAGAACCATGACGGTACCTATACCGACTGACATACCAGCAATAGTCAAAAAGGCACGCACAGGATTAACCTTAAACGTTCTTAAGGAGAGTCGTATTAAACTAGAAAGGCGTAGTCTGTGTGTGAAATTATCCATATTATGTTGATACTACATTAGAAACATTATTGTTTACTTCTTCAATAGAAGATGTGTTAGTGTTAATATTTTCCTTTTTGATATGTTGTCCTTCTACCATTAAAGATTCCAATCTTTCAGAAAAAATTTGTGATGATCTATATGATAAACCTACACCAGAATCATGTTTTGATGTTTTTAGAGCATCTCTAAATTGTAATGTATTGAAAGACCCTTTTAGTCTTTTTGTTATACATTCATTCAACTTCATCCTCTGGAAAATGGTAAACATTCCTTTATACTCCTGTATCAGCCAATCTTGTATTTTATTAACTTCATCAGTAATTGTTAATTCCGGATTTTTTTCTATCATTTCCAGGACATCTTCAACATCGTGACGTTTGGAAATAATTTCTTCAACATATTGCGAAACCCTTTCTGCTTTTTGTTTCCAAAAACCTACCCCACCATCTTTAAATGGTTTGTCTATTTCAGAATAAAAATCTTCTTTACTAAGATTGTTTGCCATTCTCCTTTGTAATAATTTTTCAAAACGTTCTATTTCTTCTTGAGAATAACCTCGCATAAGAAAATGAGACAGTACTTTTGCTGGTATACTTTCTCCTTCTTTTTCTTGAGATGACCCAGCTAACTGTCTGTATAATTTTTGTGAAAGTGACTCTGCAATTGTCTCACTGTTTTGCTCTTCTACACTAGTTACCTCACCATCTTTCATATAAAAAATTTTTTCTACATCTTGAAGACTCCAAGCTTCGTGAGTAACCATAATAATAGTACGTCCATCTTTTTCGTTTAGCTCTTTAAGAAAAGCCAGAACATTCTTTGCACTAACAGAGTCAAGATTACCAAGCGGTTCATCTGCAATTATAATAGGTGGATTATTAGCCAGAGCCCTCGCAATACCAACCCTCTGTTGTTGTCCACCAGATAATTCAAACGGATACCTATGCGCATACTCAGTTAGACTTAGACGCTCAAGCAACTTCATTGCTTCTGTCTTTGATTCATTCATTTCTCTGCTCAAGAATGACATCGGTAATACTACGTTTTGTAACACCGTTAGCGATGGTATCAAATTGAACTGTTGAAAAACAATACCGATGTCTGTTTGGCGACAAATTGCTAGATCATCATTTGTAAGAGTGGTGAGACTTTTATTATTTAATTTTATTGACCCAGACTGATATCTATCAATACCAGAAATCGTGTATAACATTGATGTTTTTCCACATCCAGATGGACCAAAAAAAGCAACGTATTCACCCTGCTTAATTGAAAGAGATATATCTTTTATTGCGTGGACCTCCGTTTCTTTGGCTTCATTATACCAAAGATTAACTTTCTCCATTTCTATGACTACATTGTCTTTATCACTCATAATATACATGTTAACACGTAATTTAACATACTTTATACTCAAACCTAACCAATTGAATTAAACTTTCAAATATTTTCTAACAGCAAGAAGAGACGAGACGACAGCAAGGAGTGTTCCTGATATTAGCAACATGGCAGCTAATTCAAAAAAATGAGAAGTGTAGTATGAGTGAATATTCATACCTTCAAAGAAGAATACTGTTTTCTTCGTTAACCATACAGTTGCTGGGAAAAATAGCGCGAGAACAATTATTGTCGCGGTTAAAGCATACAGAATTGCTTCTACAACAAATGGTCCACGGATAAACATATTAGATGCTCCCACTAATTTCATAACTGCTATCTCATCTCTATATACGAATATGGCTAGTCTAATCGTGTTATAAACAATCATACAACTCATCAAAATAAATAACATTGAAAGCCAAAAACCGACAGTGTTAGTCCATCCTATAATATTATTAAGCTTATCAATACTATCTTTTAATTGATAATAGTTTATCTTATCAACTGCGCCAGCAGCATCACCTAATAATCCAGAACCTACAGAAAGTTGTTGAGCAACTGCCTCATACTGAGAAGTATCTTTTGCAACAATAGACAGTGAAGCACCGAAAGGGTTACTCCCCAACTCATCAAGTGCTTGAAGAGTTAATTGATCTCCTTCATGTTTCTTTTTGAATTCTTCCAATGCAGCTTCTTTGGAAGTATATGTAACTGTTTTTACTTGTGTTAAACCTCGTAATTTAGCTTCGATGTCCGTAACCTGTTCTGGTGTAGCATCAACTGTAAAGTAAACACGTACATCAACTTTTTCACGTATCTGATCAAGTGTGTAATCAAAAATTGCACGTGACAAATAAAAAGATGTAACAATTGAAAGAGTAATAGTAAGAATGAAAATAGATGACAATGAAACTGTACGATTACGATAAAATCCTCTCAGTCCGGCCATAATTATTCTTCTCCAAAGTGTTTTTTTCATAATATTTGTATTGTTACATTGTGAACTTACCTGACTTTTGATCACGAGTTATTCGACCGTCTTCCATTGTGATTACACGGCGACCTAGATTATCAACAATTCCTTTGTTGTGAGTTGTAAGTATTACAGTTGTTCCTAAGTCATTTATTTTTTTCAAAATCTGAACAATATCATAAGTATTAAGTGGATCTAAGTTACCAGTTGGCTCATCTGCAATAATAATTTCTGGACGATTGATAATGGCTCTTGCAATAGCAACACGCTGTTGTTCACCACCTGATAATTGATGTGGGAAATGACTCATTTTGTCTTTCAGGTCTACAAGGTCCATAACATGAGGAACATCTTCTCTAATATCATCGTCGTGTTTACCTGCAGCCTCCATAGCAAAAGCTACATTTTCATATGCAGTTTTATTTGGAATAAGACGAAAATCCTGAAAGACAACACCAATCTTTCTTCGGTAATTTGTCATATCATTACCCCTCAAATTATGAATATCATCTGAGTTAAAAGAAACAACTCCTTCTGTCGGATGTTCTTCGGCTAACAATAGTTTAATGAGTGTTGTTTTCCCTGCGCCAGAATGCCCAACAACAGACACAAGCTCACCTTTGTGTATGGTAAGAGATATGGTATCTAAGACCTTGTTACCATTATCATATTCCTTAGAAACTCGGTCAAAGTAAAGCATGAATTTATTATAGCACAGTGGTAAAATAGAGTTATAAAATAGTAAGTGGATAAGAAAAAACATAAAGAAAGCGCGGTCGACTACGACCGCGCATGATTATTATTCTTCTTTTACCCAAACAAGGTTTGGGTTAGATATATTTCTTTGATCCATTTTCAAAACTTCACCAGGTGGAAGAGGCCAAGCAAGTTTCTTTTTGTCAATTTCTGTAATAGCTGAATGAGCAAACACAGAAAGTTTTCCCACTTTATCTGCAACAAGCACTATCCAAACGAAGAAAGACTCATCCCCGCTCTTAAAATCAATTCTATACGGGAAAAAATGAACATTACTTTGTGAAGGCAAAGTAAATTCTAAAATTTCAAATTGCTCTGGCGACACAATTTTGACATCTTCATCAAACAACAAGAAAAAATATCTCAAAAGAAAAACTTCTCTCTTGTGGTACTCCGTGTAAGACAATCGCTCATCTACTTCGACATCATTGAAAGAAATTTCACTTCCATCAAAACCCTGAATTACAACCCTTCCTTTTATAGAACTCAAGCTTGCACTCATGATGATGCTCCTATCACAGGATTACCAATATCCATCACGGTATACTGGGGTTAAAAGAACTAACCACTTTTGATACTACAATTTATACACAAAAAAGTCTACAAAGACTTTTCCGCTTCGACAAATTCATCCAACTGTCCTTTTTCAAGCACTCCTTCCACATCACTAGTTTCTACATCTGTTCTGTGGTCTTTTACCATTTTATATGGGTGAAGAACATATGATCGAATTTGATTACCCCACTCTATTTCTGTTGTCTTGCTAATTTGTCTTCCTTCAACTTCAGCTTTTATTTTTTCTTCCTCGAGTTTGAATAATTTTGACTGTAGAATATCCAGAGCCTTTTGCTTATTTTGTTCTTGTTGTCTTTCCGTTGCAACATGCACTGCAATATTTGTTGGAATATGTATCACCCTCACTGCTGTCTCACGTTTATTCACATTCTGCCCGCCCGGTCCACTTGATTTTGAAGTCTCGATACGAATCTCATCTGGCGATAGTACCTTTCTTTCTGCTGGTGGAATAATTGGTAATACTTCAACCATAGAAAAAGAAGTATGGCGTTTTGATTGTGCATTAAATGGTGAGATACGAACAAGTCTATGAACACCTGATTCATTCTTGAGTAATCCATACGCATTCTTACCAGTAACTTCTATTGTTAAATTACGAAATCCTCCGTGGTCATTTTTATTATCATGAAGAACAGAGTACGAAAATCCTTTTCGAGAAAAATATGCATCATACATTTCGAACAGCATCCGTGCGAAGTCTTCACTATCATCTCCTCCTGCTCCAGCCAAAATACTCATAATCGCATTCCCTTTATCGAGTATCCCGACCCCATCACGTGTATCTTTAAGCTCTTTCAATTTCTTTATAACTTCCTGAGCATTTTCCTTGTCACTCCAAAAATCTGCACTTTGCATGAGTTTTTCCAATTCTTCAATTGCGACTGTAATATCTGACATATTCACTAGTATAGCAAATTATCAGTACTAATTTATGATATAATATCGCCATATGAAAAAAGGATTTACATGCGGAGCTTTCGATTTATGTCATGCTGGACATATGCTTATGTTCAAAGAATGTAAAAATTCTTGCGACTATTTAATTGTTGGATTACAAACTGACCCATCATTAGATAGAGAAACAAAAAATAGACCAATACAGACAATCGACGAGAGACTAACTCAATTAGAAGCTGTTCGATATATAGATGAAATAATAATTTATGAAACTGAGCAAGAATTATATGACATTCTTTCAAAAAATGAACTAGGTATAGATATTCGTATTATTGGTGAAGATTGGAAAGGAAAACCTTTCACAGGACATGACTTATCTATGCCTGTTGCATTCAATTCAAGAACTCACTCTTATTCTACTTCTGCATTAAGAAGGCGAGTTGCCGAGGCTGAGCAATTATAAAAAACACCACGCATACTACGTGGTGTTTTATTTCTTCTTGTTAAGGAAATGCATACCTTTATCTGTGAGAGAATATACTTTTACTCCTTCTACTATTTCTCTATCTGTGAAGTAACTAATTTCATAAACACAGTACCCTTCTTCACATAACGAAATAAGTGTATCTTCTGCATTAACAGATAGTCTATTTGGTGATTTTTTCTTCTAATATACCTTTTTATATCACTTGGAGATAATGGCACTCGAGGAACTGGATAAATCCTATCGAACGTTCGCTCCAATTCATCCTTAGTAAGTTGCTTAAAACCAAAACAAATCATGAGTCGTCTAGCAAAAGTTGAATTGATTATACTCATATTTATACCTTTCATTATTTTGAGCTACTATGTAGAGACTACACGAATGATTACAAATTGTCCACAAAATGTTGACATATTTTAATATTGATGTATAATTGATATAGACATAGGTTTCGGAGAATACCATGACAAACAGTCGGAAAGGTACCGCGGAAGCAGTTCTTACAATAGCATTATATGAAAGTGAGTCGGGTGAAATTTTTTTACCACTTGTACTATCTAGTGAACGAGCAAGGCCTTCATGGAGGATTCCCGGAGGTGGAGTTGAATATGGAGAAGACCCTTTTTTTTCGTCTTTCAGAGAACTGTATGAGGAAACAGGCTTGATTGCGAACATTTCCTTCTTTATTGAAACAAAACAAATTATGTCTGGAATTTTTCACACAATGACTGTACTCAAAAATTCTTGGCGCGGTTCAAATAATAGACATCGACAGTTCGTACACATAGCTGAGATCCACGATATTTCAATAATTAAAGAAACAACAATAGATGATGATGAAAAATTATCTGTAAGACTTTTTTCGGTTAATGAAGTTATTGATAGTATGTGCCATAATAAGGCGCTTGAAGGGCGAAGAATACTTGCTGCGCATGCAAATATTTTAAAGCAAGCATTCAAGGAGCTTGGGTTTTTGTAAAAAATGTTAAGACCGTATCATGAAAATGATACGGTTTTTATTTTTTACAACATTTTGGGGCGTCTCGAGCTACACGGTTCATTCCACTAACTATAAAAACTTTCTTTGGAGCCGATGAGCAGGATTGGTCACAGAATCTCGTTCTTCGTTCCACTCAGAACAGGAAATTCCGCGACCCCGTATTCAATCCTGTTAGACATGAAACTATTCATGTCTACTTAAAATCGTTGCACGATTTTAAGCTCAACGGCTCTAAAAAATGGCTTCGCTTATTTTTTTTGGAGCCGTTGAGCAGGATTGAACTGCTGACCTCGTCATTACCAATGACGTGCTCTACCAACTGAGCTACAACGGCATATTTTTATTTTACTACCTACACACTATTTACACGTTTTACAATTTATTTTTGGCCAAGCTCTCTTCCAAGAAGTGCGTTTGCTAATTCAGAATCTACTGATTCACAACTGTGTCCTACGATTACTATCTTCGGACATCTTCGCCACTCTTCGTGGCTCGAGCTACACAGCTTATTTTTTAAAACAGTATTTGATAGTCTATCAAAATTAACCGATACTAACAATTTTTGAAGGTGAATGATGTCCACTTACAATGCGAACTGACTGATTAGGGTATGCTTCACGGATAATATCTAACACCTTAGTATTTGCGGCATTGTTTTCTGCTGGAACTTTGACCCATATACGCCAAGAATCATCACTTATTTTTTCTATTTTCTGCGCTTTCGAATCCGGAATTACTTTTAATTTTAAGTACATATTTAAATAAAATTATTAATTAATTACTTTGATTTTGACCTCTCCTCTCTCCATTCTTCAATTAATTTGTGATTCCCATTAAGCAAAACTTTCGGCACACGATACTTTTTGCCTTTATATTCATAAACTTCTGGACGAGCGTATATTTCATGACTCGCTGTACGATTTTCCTCAAGAGAGTCTATATCATTCAGTACGCCTTTAATTTGACGTGTAATAGCATCAATACACACCATTGCAGGTAATTCACCTCCAGTAAGAACATATGGACCAATACTCCATTCTTTAGCCTTCAAAATCTTCTTAACGCGAGCATCTATTCCTTCATAGCGACCACAGATAAAAATAATATCCGTGTACAAGGTGCGACCTTGTACCAACTTCCTAGCAATAGTGTTTGTGAACATTTCACCTCCTGGATTAAACATTATTACTAACTTCTTTACATTTTTTTTGCGTGAAAGTTTTTTATCTATCTTTTCTACACAATTAATAAGTGGATTGACCCACATTACCATACCTGGACCGCCACCATATGGCTTACCATCAACACGACGATGCTTGTCTGTTGTGTATTCACGAAGTGCATAGGTATTTATTTCAATGTGCTTATTTGCAATTGCGCGACTAATAATCGACTCCGCGAAATAGGACTCGAACATATTCGGGAAAATAGTAATCACATGAAATCTCATATATAATACTTGACATATTACCATAAACATAGTAGATTTCAAACATATTAACTTCTGGAAGTTGTCATGACTGCGACAAAAAAAGTTAGAGCTCTTTCTCAAGACGAAATTAATAATATTCAATCAGTTTCTAATTTAGACCCCGGTTCAATAACAAAAGCATATGACATTTCTGATCATTGCGAGGAAGCAACTCTTGAAAAAATGATCCCGATTATTGTTTACGGAAAAGAAAATGGGGTTAATGTATTCTGTCTTATGACAAAATCCCAAAATGGAGTTTTTAAAGGAAAAACATTTGACTCACAGAATCGTTTCTTTGAGATCGAGGAAGACCTTTCTTTCTTCTGTGCTCGTTGGGGAATTTTAGATACAGAACTTTTTGAATTAATAACCAAGAACATGTAATTCGCCATAAAGCAAAAATCGCCCTGTGGCGATTTTTGTTTCACATCAAATATTATTAGCACTATCTTTGATTTAAAATTGTACCAGATGCGCGAAACATAGAGCTTTTTGGAAGGAGACGTAGTAGACCTACGGCGACTGAGAAAAATCTCGTAGCGACAAAGTAGATGGTATGATTTTAACTCAAAGATTTTAGGTCGTTCATGACAGCATCAACATCAGATGTATCATATTTTGCAGGCGCATACGACTGACTGCCTATTTCTTCCTCTTGCTGCACAGTAGAAGCTACCCGTCCTTCTGGCTCATTAATCTTTAAATTAACGCGAGCGTTATTCTTCATACCAACAACACGAAGAAGTGTACGGAGAGCCTTTGCTGTTGCTCCGTCACGACCAATTATTTTGCCCATATCTTCACTGGCAACATCTAAAGTAATAAGGACCCCCATTTCATCTACCCTTCTTTCTACTTTTACCTTATCTGGATTATCTACTAAAGCTTTCACCACATTCTCTACAAATTCTTGATCTTTCATATTAGTTTTCTTGTATTATTACCATATAATTGTACCAATTACAGAAAACTATTGTAAGAGTTATACACATAACATAGTCGAAAGGCTATAGAGTCTTAAAGTTAAAAGTTAATCTAGGTGTAAGCTTCACGGACTTTCGACTTCGAATTAGTAAATTCGTGTCTTTTACATAAATGGACATTTTACTAAACGTAATTTATACAAAATAAAATCCCCGCAATTTGTGGGGATTTTATTTTGTATAAATTACGCCTTAACTTCCTTTTTAACTTGAACAGTTTTCTTTGGTAAAACGTTTATTTTCTTTCCTGTTATTACCCCTTTTGAAACAAGTAAATTATGAACTGTTGGCGAAGTCTGCGCACCAACTGACACCCAGTGATTTACACGGTCTTTTTTCGCCTCAAAAATTCCAGCCTTAACATTGTAAGTACCGATTATTTCTGTAAATTGTGTTGTCTTTGGCTTACGAGCACTTTCTGTAACTATAAGACGGAAATGTGGGTCGTTTTTGCGTCCAGTACGCTGTAATCTGATTTTTAACATGTGACGTATTCTATCACGAACACTCAAAAAAGGCAATGTTTATAGATAAAAATCTATTTTATCTATTTATACAACATATATACTAGTGCATGTTTTTTAGAAAAGGGCTATTTGGAGAAGAATTAAGAATATATTCAACTTTTTCTACCAGCTGTTTTCCTGAATAATCAACCTTCAAAATCATATCTGCAGCACCAGCATCCATAACACGAGCGTAAATATCGTTATCGGAAATATTTGAACATACAATTACCGGGATATTTAAAGCTGTATTTACTTTCATCAGTCTCAAAAATTCAAATCCATCCATCTTAGGCATCATAAGATCAAGTAAAATAACATCTGGCAATTTTTCAACGACGTTATTTATACCATCTAATCCATTTCCTTCAATAATAACTTCGTACCCAAATTTTTCAAAACTATGCTTATATATTTCTTGAATGTCCTCATTGTCTTCAATAATCATTATCTTTTTCATACGTATCTTGTTTAAGCCTCTTGTAATTCAACATAAAACTGAGTCCCTTTATCTTTACCTTCAGATTCAGCCCATATTCGACCTTTGTGAGCGTCTATAAATATTTTGGCCAGATAAAGACCAAGACCAGTTCCCAATATATTTACTTTTTGAACATCGGCCCTAGAAAATTCTCTAAACAGAACCTTCATTGTATCTTCTGGAATACCAAAACCTGTATCAGCTATCTTAATAAGGACCTTTCCGTTGTGTTTCTCTAAAGATACAGAGACGGAGCCTCTCGGTGTATATTTTATAGAATTATCTATCAAATTAATGAGTACTTCTTTCAGTTTTCCTTGATCAGCATTAACAAAAACTTTCTCCTTCATTGGAAGAACTTCAGTTAAATATAGACCCTTTTGATCAGCGTTAACTTTAAATGTAGGAAGTATCTCATTAATCATCTGAACAATATCAACTTTTAGAAAAACATAGTGAAGCTGACCAAGTTCAATTTTTGATTTATTTAGATACTGTGAAAGAAGTGATATAACTTCATTACCTGAAATCATAATTTTTTGAAGCAGATCAACAACTTGTGGACTTATCTGACCCTTATCACCATCAAGTAGAATTGCTGCGTAACCTCTCATGATAGTAATTGGAGTACGTATTTCATGAGTTGCAAATGTCATAAGTTCAGATTTTTGTTCATTTGCTAACTCTATTTCAAAAGTATTTTTTACCAACTGAATACTCAGGACAAGTGTAAGTACAAAAACAAGCATTCTTAGTAAAAGTTGTTCAATATTATCTGCGATAATTAACTGGACTAATGAAAAGACACATAAAAAGAATGTGAATATACCCGCGAATAGATTTTTTACATGGAAAAGCTCAACAATATATATCGCGTAGGCCGTAAAAACAATAACTGGAAAAATAAAGAGCGCTCCAAATGGTACGAAGTCAAAGTTTTTAAAACCAATTGGGAGTACAAAACTAAATAGTAACAGTAACCCAGCGGTTAGTGACATACCTGTAAACATAAGCATAACCTGCCTCCTTATATCACCTTTCGATGACTCAATCTTGTTGTAAAGAATGGTTATACCAGCTAGTAAGAAACTAAATGTAACGATACCAGCTAATATTACTCCGTCACTCTTTTCTGGATTAGAAATTTCCATCAAAGATATGAAGTCATTTATTTTTGTAAAAACAAGTGGTATAAGTAGTGTCGAAGAGGCAAAGAAAGCTAATGGCAAGAGAATATATCTATGCCAAAATGGTAATTCCTTCTTTTCCTCAGGAAATACATATGCCAATTGGAAGAACGCATATGAGTGCCATATGGTTAAGAATATATGTAATCTAAGGGCAAAGTTAGCGTCCGCAGGGTCAGTAAATTTATACAAAAAATAATTCGATAATCCCCACAGTATGGTTACAAAAGAAAAAAAGAAAAAGGTTCTACTGGTTATACTACTTCTACTACGGAAAAAAACAATCGCGGACAATACTGCAATACCCGTAACGGCGACAATAACACCGATTAAGTCAAACTGTATTCTTTCAAAATAGTTGAGCAATTCTACTTGCGTTTTTGTATCTATCAGTGTGTCCATATATTTTGTGTAGTTTTATTATAGATATCCTTTTATGACTATGTATCTAATTATACCTCATATGTAGAAAAGGTCTTGTGAGTAACTGAAATAGCCAATAAAGTAATTATGTCAAAGACACGATTTTGCTAAATCAAAGTTCATAAAGTCCAAAGTAAATACAGACGGTCTCTTTGCGGCCACTGTGTTTCGGGTTTACTTTAGACTTTATGAACTTTATGAACTTTCAACTTTTTAAATATCCACACCATTCATTATGTGCCCAATCTTATCAACCAACTGTTTACCAGAATAATCAACCTTAAGAAGAACGCTAACTGCTCCTGCAGATACTGCCTTTGCATATGTTTCTTTATCAGAAAGATTCGAACAAACAACTACTGGAACATTAATACTTGTATTATCTTTCATTGCCTTAAGAAAAGCAAAACCGTCCATATTTGGCATCATAACATCGAGTAAAATAATATCTGGTTTATTATCAACAACAGAAGATATTCCGTCTAGTCCATCAAACTCCTGCAGAACTTCATACCCTGCCAATTCAAAATTGAGTCTATAAATCTCTTGCAAATCCTTATCATCCTCAATAATCATTATCTTTTTCATACTTATATAATACGCCTTTAATTATATGTTAGCAATATCTATACATGAATCAACGGTAGTGTTACTGAGAATGTTGCCCCTTTACCTAACCCCTCACTATCAATGACAATTTTACCACCGTGGGCTTCTACTATCTCTTCTGCAAGATATAACCCAAGACCTGAACCACCACCATTCATCACCGCTCCTTCTCCACGGGAGAATTTTTGGAATAACTTAGCTTTTGTTTCTTCAGATACACCAATACCACTGTCACTTACACCGAATTTCATATATTTTAAGCCAGGCTTCGAATCTGCTGATTCGCCTTTGTCATCATTTACACTATGTAGCCAAACTTTTACGAATCCATCTTTTGTATATTTTATACTATTATCAATAAGGTTAAGGAATACTTGCTTCATCTTCGTAGCGTCAGCATTAACCATAAACGTTCCTTCGTTTATATCTGTCTGGAAATCCAGTTTCTTTAATTCAGCTGGTATCCTCATATCACTCGCAAGATCATTCACAATCGTGCGAATGTCTGTATAGGCGAACTCATACTTCATTCCACCCTGTTCAATCTTAGTAACATTCAAGAAATCTTCCACCACATTCGCAAGTCCTTGAGCTGACACATATATGTGCTGCGCCACTTCCTTTTGCTTATCGGTTAAATCTCCAACAACACCATCAGTAAGTGTAGACGCATACCCTTTTATAACAGTTAATGGTGAACGAAGTTGATGCGACGCAAGAGAAATGAATTCTGATTTCAATTTATCAAGTGCTTGTAACTTCACATTCGCATCCTCCAATTTTTCAGTAAGGTGTTCCAATATAAAAATATTCTTTACAAACTCAATACTTATTAAGAGAACAAACAAAAATATGCCGACTCTCAAAATTAACTGACCGGGTGTTTCAGCAAAAATAACCTCAACAAATGTTGCAGTACACAGGAAAAATGCCATAAGAGTGGATCCTATATTTTTTACTTTAAATGTCTTGTGTTTGAAAATTGCATACGTAGTAAAAACTGAAAATGGTAAAATTGTTACAGCGCCAAGGGGAATAAATCTAGTAATTTCAAATAGTGCAGGTAATATTAAATTAAAAGTAAAAAGTAATACAAATGTAAGTAATGCCCCTACTAAAATAATCACATACGGTTTTTTATCAACGTCTTTTGATATAACAATTCTTCTAATTAGGAAAACAAAACTAGATATAATTAATAAGCAAACAGTTAGTGTGAATAAAATTATCCCCCTCTCTACAATTGGGGTTAGGGAACCATTATTTATTAAAACACCTGAGAATACCAAATCACCCGCAAAAGCCCAGAATGACAACACTACAATGTAAGGAAATAATAAATATTTATACCAGGATGGGAAAACAACTTTCCCTCTAGGAAATACATAAAGAAAATTAAAAAAGGAGAATGAATGCCAAAAACCCAAAAAAATAACTGTTTTCCATAATATTAAGTAACTTTCTGGGTCGCTTGTTTGATAACTTATATAATTAAAAAAACTCCATAACATGGTAACAGTACAAAATATTAAGAAAGATATACTTGTAATACTCTTTACGTTACTTATGTACACAATAAAACCCAAAAGTGCAATTGCTGCTATTGTAATACCAACACTTAATAAATCAAGGTTTGTAAAATTTAAATTTTGGATTAATGTTAGTATTTCCTTCATAAATTTATTCTAATTAACAAATTTAATTATTGGCTTTAATCTTTTTGATCTAGCTGTTGGTTCATCTGCTTTACCTATTCTAAAAATAAAACTTATTTTTGAATCTGTTACATTAAAAGCATTTCTTATTTTAATGTTGGAATCTTTGATTAACTTATGATGTTGTATAGAAAATTCTTTTCCACCATTATCAGTTATCTGGTCTAAAAAATAAATAGTTCCATTACAAGGATGCATGGCAATACCAAGTTTTGTAGCTGTTAACCAAACTCTTTGTACTGACCTTCCGGTATTTACATAATTTTCTTTTGTAGAACCTTCCATTATAATAGCACCGAAAGCGGCTGATTTTGCATACTTTTCACCATTTTCCTTAGATATAATTTTTGAGACACCAGGAATTACATTTAGTATTTTAAGTACCCACCAATGTTTAAGCAATTTAACAGCTTTTAGTTGATGTGGAAGAAACTCTAAGGTATCAACAAAAAAACCACCTGCTTTATCTTCATCTTTTTTATCCCAAATAATATGATCATAGAAGAAATCATGTATATATTTATTCTCGAACAGCACTCTTTCATTGACCGCAAGTGCATGCCCAAGTACTTCCATATTCGCATCATCATCAACTATTTTAAACGTATCAAAACCAAGATCAGAAATAGAATCGGTTAATTGTTTTTTTTCTTCATTAGGAAGAATTTTTCTAATACAATCTTTTCTATTAGTACAACGTTTCTGTAAAAATGGATACAGTGACGACTCTAGAATCTCACTTTTAGTAAAAATAATATCTGCAACATGTGCTTCATTTTCTTTATTTGGGAATAACGATACCGTAGTTGTATAACCATAAGCACCTGAACTTATAATAATATTTTCTATAAGTGCTCCATGTGCAATATATGACCCTCTTTGTTTAAGATTGTACAAAGACATATCCGCTTCCGGTATGTTAAAGATTGACAGTCTATTTCCATTCAGTTCAAACTTCCACGGTTGACAATTTTCACCTGAGGGGGCTAACACGCCATCATTTATAATTTTTTCAATGTCATTAATCATCATAAATATTTATAATCCAAATATTTTTCTGAACATATCAGCAGCATCTTCACGTTTTTTAACTTCGCCTTCTTCGTTATAATTTGGAATTAATTTCTCATCAATTGAAATAAGTGCCCTATTGTTTATTACTGATTGATTATTTAATATTCTTCTTACACAATAAGCGACAGCAGCACCATTTACTAAAGCAGCACCACCTAATTGTGGCCATGAAACAATTGTTTTACCCATTTCAAGAAGTGATTCTTGCATTTTGATGGTTACATTTTCTGGACCAACACACTTGGTAGCCATTTTACCAATTCCAAATTTATCTAATTTTAATAATGATTCGTAAGAAATATCATCACCCATCCTTCCGTGGAAATATTTAATATTATCTTCTTTATCATACCTTTCAACATCAACTACTGCGTTATCTCCATTGTCTGTAGCCATAATAACTGGTATTTTATATTGTTTTGCTTTTTCACGTATTAGATATTTGATTGCTATGTTATCTAATTCATCAATAATTATATCCAAACCTTCAAAAAATTTATCAATATTATCAACTTGTAAACCTTCTGGGAAAATTTCTACTTTTGAGTATGGATTAATTTCATAAATTCTACGCGCAGCCATCTCAACTTTTAATACACCAAGATCATCTACACCCATTAATATTCTATTAGTATTAGTAAGTGCGAGCCTATCCATGTCAGCAAGTTTTATATGCTTTGGCCCACCTTGAAGAACAAGCGCGAAAGCAACGCTTGAACCTACACTTAAACCACCTATCCCTATAGTTGCATTATGAAATTTTTCTTGTTCTTCACGAGAAATAAGATTCATATTTCTTGCTGTTCTAACCAATTGAAAATCATCTTCTTTTAGAATGTGAATAAGCTTAAGAGACCATGGGAAATACACCCAGTTTCCATCTCTAGAGATTGGAGTTTTGCTCCCAAGGTTTTTATAATAACTATCAAATTCATCTTTGAAAGATGGTGTGTATACTTTTGTTGGATTATTAATACCGAATAGCTCCAACTGCTGTTCTTCGTAATCATCAATAATGAACTTTACTTTTCCTTCTATGTTTAATTCAATTAGTCTTTTTTCATCATCAGTGTTCGATAAATCAAAAATAATTGGTTCTGATTTAAAATTATCCCCTTTATTCTTTAGAATTTCTTCAATTTCTTGAATCATAGATTTACTATATTATTTTATATATTAATAGACTACTATAATAGTACCATACGCAGAATAAAATAACTCAAATTTATGCCAAACATGTATGTCGAGAATTACTTTGTATCATTTTTTGTCCATTTTTGTTTTGCTCCTGACAAAAAATGTGTAGGGTGACCATTTGGCCAATGAACTAACTTTGGATATACTCTATCTCCTAGAGTTTCATGTAATTTTTTATATTCGGTACTTTGAAATAATAGTGCATCATGTATAGATTTTAAAACTTGTGAACTTATAATTTTCGTAGACTTCACATTCGGTTTCATTTCTATATTTATTTCCAAATATTGATTTTCTTTTTCATCATTTTTTGTATACATTGTAAATTTACCAGTAATATAATCACTTAAACTATTTTCTGATAATCCTTTTTTAATATATTCTGGGTACATAATTGCTCCATAAAAACTAGCTGAAAAGTCTGACCTTTCGAAGACATAAACAAAAGGTAACTCGGTAAGTGTATCTTGTATTCCAATTTTTTTCATTTCCTTTTTTAAATCAAAACCTTCTTCCATAAAAATATTACTAACCTCATCAAATGTTAAAACTCCACCATTATCACCAATTTCATATCTAACAAGTGGTAATGCATTATCGCCAGTACAGTAAAGTGATCCATTTTTTGAATCAAAACTATTAAAGCAAGGAATATACTGGGCTAATGTAGGCAACCGCTTAGCTTGTCCAAATAATTTTAAATACATATTAGGATTATCAAGAGCTAATCTTCTAACAAGGATACTCATCGGTGTTTCTTCTGCCATAGTCCCCAAATCTGCACTACCATAAATGTTCATTGTGTCCCTATATATATTTTTAATTCCTACTTTATTTGCTATATATTCTCTAAACGTCTCTGAAAAACTTTCAGCAGCAAAAATCATCTTAATATTGTAATTTTTCCACACAACCCCATTATCTTTTGCTTCATCAACTACATCTTTCATAAAAGGCGGGTATCCACATAAAATAATTTGATTATACTTTGGACCAAGATTTCTTATTGCTTGAAATATTTCACGCTTACTAATACCAGGTGTGATTATCGTCATTGGATAACCCCTTTCAGAAATATGTTTAAAGGCTTGATATGTAATAATACCGCCTATCCATACCCCCATACCAAAACAATCAATTACTAGAGTCGATGTGTTCTTTGGTATTTTTGAAGACTTAATGAAAAGTTGATGATAAACAGAGGACTGTAAATCAATATAATTAGTTCTAGGAAAATAAAAAGGTTCCCCAGTTGAACCAGAGGTTGACGTCATAATTAAGGGTTCTGAAAATAAATATTTATTTTTACATAAATCTTCCCATTTATATGCGCGTAGATAATTTTTTTTGTTTACTGATGGAACAGTCTGAAAATTATTAAATGAATTAATATTTAAAGGATTTATTTTTGCTTTTTTTATAAAATCTGAATATGCAGGAACACTCTTAACTGCTAACTTAAAGGTTTGGACTACTTTTTTATCTTGAATCTTTACCCACTCATTACTTTTCTTGTTGTACACAAAATCTAGAACTTCCTCATAGAAGTTTTTATTCTTTTCTCTATCATCACCAAAAATTACATCTTTCATTAGTTCAATTATATTACTAAATTCTACCATTAAACAATCTTTTTTACAATACTTAGTTATCTCAGTCAACTCTAATATGAAATTTGTAAGTTTATTTGAACACATTTTGTTCTTAAATATTTATCTGTGCAAATAGAGTGAAGATAGAATGTTTTATTTTTACACTCAACCTCCAAACTAATACCCCTATTAACTAATTTACAAAATTATCCGCATTTTTTACTTTTTAAAATAGAGACAATATTTACAAGAACCTCAGCGTCTGGGCCTCCTCCATCGTAAAACAATGGGACGGTTTAACAATAAAAGCAATTACCGAGGTCAGTATTTCATTTTGACACTTTTTTCTTTCTGTATTTTAAAACTTTTACTTTTATACAATCAAACTATAGTCGATTACACGCATATCTAGATTTGCTGCTTTTACTTTGATTCTTACTGGTGTTCCTATCTTCCACTCAACTCCAGTTCTTTCGCCGAATACTCGTCCTCCTTTTTGATCATAATTATAAAAATCATTTCCACCTAAATCACGAAGTCTTATCATTCCTTCACATTTACTTTTCTTTTCTTCAACGAAAATTCCCCATTCTGATACACCAGAAACCATACCGTCAAATTCTTCACCAACACGATATGACATATATTCAACTTGCTTGTACTTGATACTTCCACGCTCAGCATCTGAGGCTTCCTTTTCACGACGACTCGCCTTCATACACAAACTCTCGTATAATCCCCGCTCAGACTCTAATGGATAATCCCCATCAAGGACACGCATCAGAAGTCGATGAGTTAATACATCTGGGTAACGGCGAATTGGGGAGGTGAAATGTGAATAATAATCAAAAGCCAAACCGTAGTGTCCAACATTTTTTGTACTGTATATAGCCTTAGCCATTGCGCGAGTAATGTGAACTTGAAGAAGTGCTTTCTCTGGTCTTTCCCCCATCTTAATTAATAGAGCATTCAAATCCTGAGATGGAATAAGTCCATCCATAAATCGTACATGAAACCCTAGCCCACGTATATACAAATCAAGTTCATGCATTCTATCTGGATCTGGTTTATCATGTATACGATAAATACAAATACTTTTTCCTTCGCCATTTTTCTCCTCTTGAGTTTTAGTTATGAACTTACTCACGTATTTGTTCGCGAGCAACATGTACTCTTCGATTAACTTATGCGTATCACCTCGAGATTTAACATAAACATCAATAGGTACTCCGTTTTCATCTAATTTAAATTTAACCTCTTCGGTTTCTAGTTGAAGTGCCCCATTATCAAAACGAGCTTTATTTAATTTCTTCGCAACTGTATTCAAAATATCCAACTCCTCATAAAAATCACCACTTTTATTATCGAGTGTCGTCTGAGCATCTTCATAACTATAACGACGATGAGAATTAATTAATGAGCGACCATACCATTCATTATGAACAACTCCTTCGCTATCTATTTCAAGTACACATGACATAACCAATCTGTCCTCATCTTGCACAAGTGAACACAAATCATTCGAAAGAACTTCTGGAAGCATAGGAATACATCTATCTACAAGATACACAGATGTCTCGCGTGCAATTGCTTCATCGTCGAGTGCCATACCCCCTCGTACATAATATGATACATCTGCAATATGAACCCCGACTTCATAATTACCATTATCTAATTTTTTAAATGAAATAGCATCATCAAAATCTTTTGCATCAGCTGGGTCAATTGTGAAAGTCGGCACATCACGAAAATCACGACGGTCTTTTTTATCACCCTCTGTAATTCCTTTTGCTTTAATCGCGTCCGCTTCATCATTAACTTCTTTTGCATGCTCATCAGAAAATCCACGCTCGAGAGCATATGCTAACATTTCAGCATTGTTATCTCCTGGCTTACCAAGTATAGTTGTCACCTCTCCAACTGGAGACTTCTTTGCATCAGTCCAGTTCGTAATCGATACAATAACTTTCATACCTGGTTCTGCATCTTTGCGAGAGTTGTTCGGGATAATAATATCCGTATACATCTTCTTGTCATCAGGAAGAAGAAAGAACATTCCATTTTCTTCTTCAATAATCCCTGCATAACCTTTCTTTCCACGTTCGACAATTTTGGTAACACTACCATATAATTCATCTTCACCTTTTGAGTTTTTGTGTTTACCAAGTACTTCAACTTCAACTATATCCCCTTGAAGAGCGGTGTGTAAATGTGAGTGGTCAACAAAAATAGACTCTTTGTTTAGTTCTGCAACACGCACATATCCATCTTTTTTTGTTGTTAATCCAATCTGCCCTGTATAAAGTTTTTCCATAATTGTATCTATTATAACATAAAAAACCCACCAAATTGGTGGGCTATTCGGAGACATCACTTTTCCTTTTTTCTTCTTTCTGAGTTATCTGAGTTAAGAGAATGGCAATAATTGCGAAAGACACACCAATCAATGCATATGGCCACCAGTATGAAAATTCATCTGGTGATAACAAGTTGAAAAGCACAATAACTCCTCCCAAATGAGCAATGTTTATACTCTACACACAAAAAATCATTATGTCAATGCTTAACTTTACAAACTATAGAATTTAGTGTAGAACTATAGACATCTAGTCACATCGTGTGGTTAGAAATTAAAGCGCTCTGGGGCGCAGAGGAGTTCTTTATCATGATGAAAATAACAACCAGTATAGAGAGAAGTCCGAAATCAAACACATTCTCAAGTGACAGATTACTGTCTTGTATCTCAGCCGCAGACAAAGCAATATGGGAGGTGTATTTAGGCTGTAAAGAAGAACAACGAAGGTACATTGAACATGTTTCAGTAATAATAAAAATGGGAAATGATGGTAAGATTCCGCATTCTGTGATTGTTACAGTAAAAATAAAAGGGAACTACCCTTGTTTCAAATTTGAAAGAGAAACATTACTAGCTTTCGATGCGAACAAAAATTACAACGGAAGTTACGACAATTTAAGAATAGAAATTACTAAAAAGGTCAAAAAAGGTCTGAATGATTTATTTCAAAATATAATCGATGGTCTAACTGTAATGATAGCTGAGACAAAAAAACGCTTTCATTTTGAAAAATGCAGGACAAGTTTTACTTGTCCTGCATTTTAATGTTATTTAACTAAACTTTCAGCTTGCTTGAAATCAATAGAGAGTAATTTACTTCCACCATCTACACCAATTGTTACACCATATAACATATCACAATGATTCATTGTCTCTCTGTTATGTGTAATAACTAGCAATTTACTATTCTCAGCAAGTCGCTGTAACATTACTCCATATTTACGAGCATTAGATTCATCAAGAGGTGCGTCTGTCTCATCAAGCACCATAAATGGCGGCGGAGTAATAGATGACATGGCAAACAATAGCGCAATAGACACTAGTGCTCTTTCGCCACCAGAAAACATGTTTATCTCTTTTACTTTTTTATTAGGCAGCGACACATCAATATCGATACCAGTCTCTGTTATTTCATTTCCTTCATCATCAACTTTTGTAAAATGCACAAGTGTAAGTTTTCCTTTTCCACCGACAAAAACTTCTCCAAAGAATTCACTGAACACCTTTGAAACTTCTGTCACACCAGTTGAAAACCTATCCTTAAGAGAGACCTCGAGTTCATTTATAAGCTCTAATAATTTTTCTTCACTTTCTTTTATATCAGCAAGTTCTTTAACTAAATATTCATCACGCTCACGAGTAGTCTTATACTCTGCTATTACTTCGTCACGATTAGGAACGCCAGCTTCTTCAATGCGAAGCTTAGACCTTTCGATTGCGCGCATCAAATCATGCTTTGGAGTATCTTTATATCTTTCCTCTGGTACATGATTCTTGTATTCCAAAACAACTCGCCCTACAATCATAACCCCTTCTTGAATAAGCGCTTCGAAATGCTGTCTTCTTAATGCGAGCTCTCCCTCTTCTTGTCTACGTAAAGCAATTGTGCTATCTAATTCTCTTAACTTACTTTCAAGTAACATTATTTTCTTTTCTTCTTCATGCCTTGAAGTGATGCGCGCTTGGGCTTTTGTATCTACCTGGTCAATTTTACCCTGTAAGAAAATAATTTCATTAGTGAGTGTTTTTTCCTTTTCCTCATGTTCTCTAATTGTTTCAGTGATAGTTACAATATCTGATTTAATTTGTTCTTTGTTAGAAACTTTTTTTGTACTATGTGTTGTAAAAAATAATTCAGTCTTTTGCGATAGTTCTTTAATTGAAGACTCTGCACTATTAATATTATTAGTAGATAAATGATTTGATATTTCTTTAAAACCACTTGATATGGTGTGGTGCGTCTGGTTAAAGTCATTATGGGAAATTGTGACTGACTTCTTCTCGTCTTCTTTGTTTAATTCTTTTTCTAAATATGACTTTTCAGCTTCGAGACGTCCAAGTGTTTTAGTAATTTGGTCCTTTCTTTCAGAAAGAGAGCGCAATTCGGCTTGAAATGTATGCTTTTCTTGAACAGATACAGACTGAATGTCGTGTGTCTTTTCTTTTAAAACGTGTAGCTCTTTATGTATTGAGTCAGTAATTAATATAAGGGTTGAAGATGTCCCTTGTTCATGTATACGCTCATTCAGAAGATTAAGCTCATGTTCTTCACGAGTAAGATAAGCAGTCAGAAGGCGATGTAAATTCTTACGCTCCTCTTCTTGAGATTCAATTTTTTTGACCTGGCGTTCTAGATGTATGAGATGTGGTTTTATTTCTGTTCGAAGAAGCTCGACTTCTCGAACATGATTCTTTACTCGTTCTAATTTACGCTTACTCTCATTTAATCTCATGTGATATACACGAAGACCTAGAGCATCTTCTAGCGCTTCCTTTCTATCCTTTGGTGAAGCTAACAATATTCTGTCAGCTTCTCCTTGATTAATTATTGTATGGGCACTTCCTCCAATACCAGCAAATGATAGTAGCTCCTGAACATCCTTAAGTCGTATCTTCGCATCATTCAAAAGATAATCACTTGTTCCATCTGCATAAATAACACGCGACAGAGTTAATTCATCATATACAAGATACGGTGCTAATTCTGGACTAGCTTCTATTGTCCTATCATCCCCCCCCTTCTTGTTTTTATTATCAATAACCATTGTAACCGAAGCACGTGACATTGGAGATAAATGTTCTGAGCCTTTGAAAATAACATCTGAGCCAATTTTCCCTCGCATGCTTTTCATTGACTGTTCACCCAAAACAAAACGTATCGCCTCTGCGATATTTGACTTTCCGCTTCCGTTTGGGCCTACAACGCCAGTAACTTGATGAGTAACATCAATTGTTGTTTTTTTGGCAAAAGATTTGAACCCTTGAATTGTAATGTGGGATAAACGCATGAGAAAATAAGTTGGTGATAGCTATTTTATAACCATACAACCAATATACATAAAGTGTAACATGAAATTTTTAGGCATTTCCAAAAATTTTGTCGAACCAATGTGCTTTTGGTGGAGTTGTTGTAATTGGTGCGACTGGTGTTGTTGGAGCTTGTGTAGGAATAGCAGAAGTTGTTACTGGAGCACTAACATTAGTGACTGGATTTGTTTGGATTAATGGTAAAGTTGTATTTGGAGTAATAGAAATAACTGGATCTGGTGCATTTGTTGTGGCAATTACTGGCTCCGATTCTTTAGTAATTTCCTGTACTTTAATAGGCGCAGAAGATACTTGCTCTACAGATACAGCAGTACCTACTTGTGGTAATGTTTGACTAGATACAATATTACTTTCAGTCACAGCCGGAGTGATTGTCACTTTTTGTTCAGTTTCTACTGCAGAAGTTTCTGTAGTTTCTGGTTTTTGAATCTTTATTTCTTGTCCTAATGATGGTTTATCAACTGTAGCTGTTACAGTATTTAAAGGTTCTTGTGATATTGCAGTTACATCTACTGGCTGGCTCACTGTTTCGAGAGATGCTTCTGCATTTGCTATAGCCTTCCCTATTTTTAAATCTAATAGTTTCTGTAATGCATCAGAAATTTTTTCTTCCTTTTCTTTATCCTCTTTGGGTGTTTCCTTATTACGAACCTCAGATGGTGGAATAATTTCATTCATTTTTACAATAACCGGTTGTTTGATTTCTTCTGATGCTGACTCTTCTTTGTTAATTGATTTTGTTGTAGTCATACTTGGAATAACATGTATTGGTGTATTTTCCTCTTGAGATAAAATATTACTTGGAACTGATGTTGGTGCTGATACTTCATTTTTAACTACAACACTATCGACTGAATCTGATGTGTGAGTTAATTTAATATTAGAATTTTTTACAGAAGGTCTTAATACTTGGCGATCGTTATTTAGTGACATAGTAATATTTAGTTTAAGATATTTTTAATATAAAACAAAATAATTATTTTTTAAATAAATATTTATAAGAAAGCATCACCATATATGAAATTAACGCTCCTACCACAAAACCACCAATTATGTCGTACCAATAATGTACTCCGGAAATTACTCTTGCAACCCCTGTAATAACGGCAAATGATGCGACTACTATCCCAGCTCGCTTATCAAAACTATATGTAACAAATGCTAACGTTGACATAAAAGTCGCATGCCCTGACGGGAAACTGTATGTACTATCTGGAACGATTAATGCATTAACAAGACCTGGCCTAGGGTGCGCCACTATTCCTTTAAGGACGTGTGCGATTACCCAAGCAAAAACAGCTGATCCGAAAATAATAATAATTTGTTGCAAGTAATTTTTATTTTTTCTCATCAAAATCATGTGAACAAATACATAAAGGGCGCTAATGAAAATAAAATACTCTGCACTAAAAATAATAATTTGATTCATAATATATATGAGTGTAACACGACTCGATTAATTACAAGTTGTATATCGACAATAAAACAGAAACATATTTTTCAAATAATGGAGCAAATATAAGAGTGAGCGTAATACCAATCAAAAATCCACCGATAACATCTGTAATGTAATGCATTTTTGTCCTAACTCTCGAATACATAATGATGAATGAAATAGAAAACATAACCAAGCCAAACAAAAAATTATGCATATAGATATATACTGACGCTGAAGAAATAGTAAGTGCATGCATGGATGGAAAAGTGTACCTATCCCTTAACTTAAGATTATCATTTCTGTCGACTGGTCTATCTTTACGAATTAAAAATTTTAATGCAGCCCCAAGATACCACAAAGATATCGTTACAAGTGTCATCACTATTAATTTCAAAATACTATCGTGTATTGTTGGCTGTACTATTAAAAAAATAACAACAGCAAAGGCACCTACCATAATAAAATATTCCGAGCACCAAGAAATAATCCTTTGTTTCATTTATTAATAAATTCTACCACGAAACACTTACGCAAAAACTAGTCAAAGTTTTTAAGACCATTTGCTTTCAATATTTGATACACCCTTTCAATAAAAAATTGCCCATCAACTACTCGCCCGTTTGGATAACTAATATCCCCTAAATGCTTTTTGTGCTGATATAAACCTTTTTGATAATGAATACCTCGGGAATTAACACCTCTTTCTAAATTTTTTACCTTTCCTATAGAAAGCCCAGGGACATTAAAGTTCTCAATGTTTTCTTCAGTTTTTCTATTAGCAGTTTCTGTTTCCGATAACTTTAGATCAATGCCAGAATAATTATTATATTGTGTTGAACTTTCTGCGTATGCAGTAGTTGGAGTTATCCCCATTAACGCAATAGCTGTAGTTATAATTCTAAATGCTTTAATAAAAGCTAAAGCACTTTTATCATTTTCATTTGAATTGGCAAGTTTTTTTAACTGTTCACCCTCTTCAGCCATTAGCAAATGAAAAGGTCTACGTGTCTCAGGTTCAGATTTTTGTTCTAGTTTACTTGTACTTGGAAATGATTCAAATTTCATTTATTTATAAAATTTATACTAATATAAATTGAATTTTAGCATATTATAGATAATAAATATAAACAGTCTTTATCTATTATAATTCTTCGAACCTATCCTACCTTTACCTACTACCATAACCAGCAATCCTTCCTTTGGTTAATGGTCCAACTATACCAGTCTCTGGCAACCCTTCACTTCTTTGGAAATCAATAACTGCTTGAAATGTGCCAAACCCATATAGATTTGTTTCTTGTCCGACCGAACCTGGTCCAGATTGTG
>JAIPIK010000016.1 GCA_021734745.1 Candidatus Altimarinota bacterium
TTGTATGTTGTATTACTTTGTGTAAGAGCTAATAAGTTAACAGTTGCTGAAACGTTAACGCCATTAAGATTTGAATCTTCGAACATTAAGTCAGCTACGTTTTCAACACTCATAGTGATTGTACGGTTTGAACCCTTTACAATATCAGCACGAACGTCAATAGTGTGACTTCCTGTCTTTAGAAGGAAAGGAGTGTTTCCAAGATCAAATGTTACTTTGTTATTATTTGCAACATTAATCATTGAAGGACCTGCAACCTTAGTACCATCTATGAATAGACTCATGTTTTCCATTGCGTCAGCTGGAGCTGAACCAACGAATTTGAAAGTTGCAGCACGGAAGTTCACATCACGTGTACTTACCGTTACTGAACCTTGCCATACGTTGTAAGCAAGAGTTCCCGCATCAACACTAGGTGTTGTAGGTGAGAATGAACTGAATTTTACTCCTGCTGGTGTTACAGCAGCAATCTGAAGTGCATTACCCATTACATTTGTGTAAGTAGATACTGTACCTGCTGATGTCAAACTATTAAGTTGAACACCAACTGATTGACCTCCTGTTCCAGTTAAGATGTCAGCGCGTACAGAAATAGTACGTGAGCCATTAACTGAAAAGAGTCCGTTAGTTGCATTGAAGTTAATGTAACCACCTGTTACTACAGAAGCTGCATCTGTGATGCGAGTGTTTCCGTCGTATAGGTAAACATTAACTAGAGTAGAATCTGCTGATACTCCTGTTCTCTGAAGTTGAACTCCAGTTACTGTACCATTACCTGTGAAAGTAATGTCAGCAAGACGAGCACCTGATTGACCCGCTACAATCATGTTTACTGGCTGTGAGCCTGCAAGCATAGCTGAGATAGGACCAGATGATGTCGGAACATTAGATACGCCAGTAGAACATGACTGTCCTGTTACTGGACTGAAACCTGCAGTTGATGAACAACCTGTAGGAAGAGTCACAGCTACTGGAGCACCTGATGCACATGACTGTCCTGTTACTGGACTGAAACCTGCAGTTGATGAACAACCTGTAGGTAGTGATGTTGACATTGATGAACCTGAGCCACTACATACTTCGTCAAGAAGTGCACGTGTTCCTGCGAACACGTTACCTGTAGGAGCACTGATTCCAAGTTCTACTAAGTGTAGAGCGTGGAATTTATTAACTGCAGCACGAGTAGCTGGACCAAAGTATGTAGTTTCCATTCCTGGAGAACCAGCACCTGTTGAACCAACCATTGTCTGCGGATACATGTTAAGAACCTTTTGTAGGTTCATAACATCTGTGCCACTTGAGCCAAGCTTCATATTCGTTGAAAACGAATATGAACAGCTCTGTGGAGCGAGGTTGAGAGCAGCTGATGCAGAAACTGCACTAGCTACGATACCTCCGATGATAGCTACTGATGTAGCTAACTTCATTGAGAAATTAGACATAAACTTTATGTTTATAAGATTTTAAATATTGTACTTTTTAATGTACAACACATGCCTTCGTTTATTTAGTTTCGACATAACTAAACGAAGAACTTTTTAATGACAGACGATCGATGAAGACCGAATGGCGAACTGACTTAACCTGTGAACAACGAACTTACGCCCGTTATTCCATAAGGTTTTAATCTGCGTCACTATTCTGTTGTCAACGATCTATTATCTGTCTTCAAGATACCTTATAAATGTATCTCAAATACCAGAGGACGCTCTCAAACAGAGACGTCTACAAGTAGTATATGTGTTCCACGTATAATTGCAATTATTTACTGCAAAAATATGTGGATAATACCACTTGAAGTACATTACTGTACTGTAGAACAAGTATCTCATTTTGGGCAACTAAAGTCAACGAGGGAAGTTGGAAAGTAGAAAGTTCATTGAGCTGAAAGCGGGGTGCAGATACAACGAATACGAGCGGCACCGTAGGTGCCGCTCGTATTATTATTTTCACTAACTTTTGACTTTATGAACTTTATAACTATCTACTATCTGAGCACATATCTACTCCATCTTTTCTCTCCAATACGTTCAATAACATTATCATAAAGTAATGAGTTAAGTTCACGTTGTATAGTCTTCTCACTACATCCACGAATTCTACTAGCAATGTCCTTTATACTGACATCAACCCCTTTCACAAAAAGTGCCAATATTTGTTCGCGTCTTCCATGTTTGCGCATCTGGAAAGATGAAGATAAGGTACTTGGTGATTTTGTACCATGCTCCATAATTATAGAATGAGTTGACACTTTATCTCGCCCTGCAGGACTAATTTTTACATCATTTTTGTCTGTTACATTTCCTTCACTTTTAACATCTGTTTTTTGTCCCTTATTTTCCTTTGCTTCCATTTTTGAAAGTATTTGTGACTGTTTCAATAATTCATGTGTACGTCTCAAGTCGTAATTATTATCATGTAGACGTGCGAGAGAAAGTGGAGTTAGAACATCATATGATGTAGACATCACAGCTGATGAGAAACCTTGATTTGTATCTAAATTTTCCTCATCATCAACATTCAGCATTTCTTTAGTGAAAATTGGCTGCTTCTTCTCAAGGACTAACTGT
This sequence comes from Candidatus Altimarinota bacterium, assembly GCA_021734745.1. Taxonomy (GTDB): domain Bacteria; phylum Patescibacteriota; class Minisyncoccia; order Phycocordibacterales; family UBA5272; genus UBA11704. The sequence goes on from JAIPIK010000016.1 coordinate 2,571, forward strand.
AGTGAACGAAATCCATCCATTAACAATTGTCCATTCATCTCAGAGACAATACCAGTAGTGACTGATACATGCAGCAGTGACAAAATCTCAGTCACTGATTTAAGAGACACTTTAAATTCAATTACTCTGTCCTTAACATCTAGCTGTGATAGTGCATTCATTGAGGACAACAGCGCTACTGCGTTCTTACGCAGACCGTGCTTTATTGGCTCGTTATCACTCATTAAATCAGTTACTAGATATAGAGCTGTAACAAGACGCTCAGATTTCTTAGCAACTAATGTTCCGTATTCTTTTTTTTGTTCGTCTTGCATGTGTCTTTTATATGTCCTTTATATTTCAAATATTCTCCACCTATTACACTTCACATCCTGTCACACTTGTCCCTAAATATCAAGGTAACTTTACTGTGTCTATTCTATGCCTTTTAAGGACTAAAGTAAAGTATCTAAGCCCGTAAAGTAAAAAGTTTATAAAGTCCTTAAAGTTGATGCGTAGAGTACTTTAATATACTAATGTTTACTTTATGGACTTTATAATTTTATAGACTTTCAACTATTGTTGTTATCCCTTATTCTACGGCTATTATTTTGTTATACTACCTAGTAATTCCCTTTATACACATATGGCAAAAGATGACATCGAATTAGACAGTAGGACTCGTAGACGTCGAGTAAAGGAACCAGTACTCACAGAAACAATTCTTGGTGTACTTGCTGTGGTTGCGGTTATGATTGGTGTCTTACTTATTTTTTCTATGGTGCATGCTGGTGGTACTGGTGGTGAAATATTATTTTCTGGACTCTACTCTATTATAGGTGTCTTATCATACCTTACGCCTATTATGTGTTTTTATATTGCATATTACTTATGGAAAGAGGAAGTACCTGAAATAAGATTCATTACTTCAACTGGAGCTTTACTGTTAGTGCTTGGAGTTATCGGTCTTGGTACACTTCTATTTAGTAGTACAAACTTTGGTGGAGCTCTTGGCACTCTACTTACTGCTCCTCTTATAAAATACTTTGCACTCTACCCAAGCATTGCACTTTTAGGTGGTGTAACTTTTATTGGTGGAATAATTATTCTTGAACGCAAACCCTCTCTTGTTCCACTTATGACTGTTTTGATGTATCCGTTCTTACAAATAAAGGCGTTAATTATGGCGCGTAAGATGCGTTCGTTTGATGATGAAGATGTGCCATTAAATACTGAAGGTGACGAGGTTTTGGATGAGGAGATAATTGAAGATGTTATAGATGAGCCAATATTCGAAGAGGACATATCTACAGACAATCTCCGAAGAGAAATATTCGGTAAATTGTCCCCTGAAGATTTAGTCAAAAAAACAAAGAAGGAAGTAGTCGTGAAACCAATTATTCTCACCCCTTCATTTGTTCCACCGCCGTTTGATTTACTTAATTTAGATAGTGGTAAATCTGGTGCTGGAGATAGTCGTGCAAAAATGACGACAATACAGCACACTCTTAAAAATTTTAAAATCCATGTAGAGATGGGTGAGGTAACTGTTGGTCCAACTGTAACTCAGTTCACTTTAAAACCTGCACAGGGTGTTAACCTTTCAAAAATAGTTGCACTTCATGATAACTTAGCTATGGAATTGGGCTCTGAGTATCTTCGCATCGAGGCCCCTATTCCTGGTAAGACTCTTGTTGGTATAGAAATACCAAATGAAAGAAAAACTCTCCTTGGACTTCGGTCTATGCTTGAACTAGATGAATTTATGGATGCGCCTCAACTTACGGTTGCTATTGGTAAAAGTATTATTGGAAAACCAGTATTTGGCAATCTTGAAAAAATGCCTCACCTTCTTGTGGCTGGTGCAACTCGTACTGGTAAATCTATTACACTTCAAAATATCCTCATTTCACTTCTGTATAAGAACTCGCCATATGACCTCAAACTTATTATATTAGACCCAAAGCGAGTGGAGTTCACTGCATACCATAATCTCCCACATCTCTACACACCAGTCATCAAGGAACCTAAGGGTGCGATTAAGGCACTTAACTGGGCAATACAAGAAATGGAAAGACGTTACGAGATATTAGCAGAACATGGTCAAGTTAACGTAAGTGACTACAATAAAAAAGTACTTTCTCCTGCACTCGAAAAAGCAAGCAAGAAGGGCAAAATTGGTGATGAATTAACTGGAATACCTCCAAAAATGCCTTATATTGTAATCATTTTTGATGAATACAATGACTTCATGCTTTCGTATCCAAAGGAAATCAGTCCGCTCATTACAGCACTTAGTCAAAAGGGTCGCGCTGCTGGAGTTCACCTTATACTTGCTACCCAAAGACCAGATGTAAAAGTTATTACTGGTACCATTAAAGCAAACATCCCTGCTCGTATTGCCCTTAAAACAACATCACAAATTGACTCACGCACTATTCTTGACTCATCTGGCGCAGAAGATTTACTTGGTAATGGTGACATGCTATATATGGCGTCTGACAACCCTCGCCTTGTTCGTATTCAAGCTCCATTTATATCTGTTGAAGAAATAAAAGCTGTTATTACACATATCAAGCAAGACAATGTTGATTTTATACCAGAGCATGTTGATTTAAAGAGTGTAAAAACTGGAGTTGCAAATGGAAGTACTTATGAAGATGGTGGTGATCAAGGAGCTGAACCAGAAGATGATGAGGACTATATGAGTGCTAAGGACTATGTTATATCAACAGGCAAAGCTTCGACATCCTCTCTACAGACCGCCTTTCGTTGGGGTTATAACAAAGCTGCACGCATAGTTAATGATTTAGAAAGATTCGGTGTGATTGGCCCATCACGACAAGGAGAACGATACCGTGAAATACTGTCAGGAAACAATTCTTCTGATGAATCTACACAAGAAGATACAGCTGAGGACAAGAGTGTCGAAGATTTGTTTAGAGCATAGACTAAGTGTTTATGGCCAGGCCACGAATTTACTAATTCGAAGTCCATAAAGTTGAAAGTCTTTAAAGTAAATACTGGGATGACACTTAAACTACCAAGTTTATGTCTTGGACGAGGTGTCGTCCTGGTATTTTGTATTCGCTTTCACTTTTGACTTTATAAACTTTTAACCTTAGACTACAGTACACTATGGTATCCCCACTCTTTGACCTACGCAAACAACTGGAAATATATTTTTTTAGTATTCTTATAATTGTTTCAGTTGTATACGGTGGTTGGGAGGCTTACCCATTACTGGCTGGGCCCCACATTACTATTAGCACTCCACATGATGGCGATATTGTTGCGAGTACCACATTTCAAATATCTGGAGTTGTATCTCGAGTAAAAAATATAGAAATTCAAGGTCGTGTAATACCAATAGATAAGGACGGTAATTTTAATGAAATTCTAATTGCTCAACCTCCATATACAACAATAATAGTAAATGCTACCGACTTCTACGATAAAACTATTACAAAAACACTAAAAGTTATCCCCAAATAGCGCCGTTTTTGTTCTATAGTATCCTTGTATTCATGTCTGCTATACTGAACAGACTATGATGAAAAAGAAAGTAATTAAACCATTAAAAACAATTGGTGTACGTGAAGTAACAGAAAAAGGTGCTGAGAAAGGAAACTCTGATGCCCTCTTACGTGAGATACAAAATAAATTCGGTGAAGGTGCGATAATGAAACTAGGTAGTGCTCCTAAAGTAGACGTAGGGATTGTCCCTACTGGCTCCCTTGGTCTTGATTCAGCACTTGGTGTTGGCGGTCTCCCACGTGGTCGAATTGTAGAAATTTTTGGGCCTGAGTCATCTGGTAAGACAACTCTTACTCTTCATGTTATTGCTGAGGCTCAGAAGCTTGGTGGTATCTGTGCCTTCATTGATGCAGAACATGCAATGGACCCAGAGTATGCAAAGAAACTCGGTGTGAATATTAATGAACTTCTAATCTCACAACCAGACAATGGTGAACAAGCGCTTGAGATTACAGAGTCAATTGTAAGAAGTGGTAAAGTAGATGTTGTTGTTATCGACTCAGTTGCAGCATTGACTCCAAGAGATGAAATTGAGGGTGATATGGGGGCTCAGCACGTTGGAAAGCAAGCAAGACTAATGTCTCAAGCATTACGTAAATTAACAGCGATTGCCCACAAATCTCAAACAGTAATTATTTTCATTAATCAGATTCGTATGCAAATCGGTGTCATGTTCGGTAATCCAGAAACTACTCCAGGTGGAAAGGCTCTTAAATTCTATTCTTCTGTTCGTATTGATATTCGTAAAATTGCCCAGATAAAAAAAGGAGATGATGTAGTTGGTGCGCGCACAAAAGTAAAGATTGTAAAAAATAAAGTTGCTGCCCCTTTCAAAACAACTGAGTTCGATATTATGTATAACGAAGGTATCTCTCGCGAAGGAGAGCTTCTCGCTCTTGGTGAAAAATTCAAAATGGTTACAAAGTCAGGCTCAAGTTATGCCTATGGTGAAGAAAAGTTGGGTCGTGGGTATGATGCTGCTCGTACATTCCTACGTGAAAATAAAAAAGTAGGAAAAGCTCTTGAGAAAGCAATTAGTAAAGAACTTGCTTCTGGTGGTCTATCATATTCTGGTGCTGTTGATCCAGAAGAAAATGAGGCCCCGGCTGAATAGTTCATATGGATTTAAATATTTTCCAACAAAAAAATAACTCTGAAATAATCTCAAAAAGTACAGATACTGATAAGTTACTAAAAATAACTTCTATACTTTGTGATAAAAGAAAAGTTTTGGAGAAAACACTTACTGAAGCTGACAACACAAACAAGTCTGAGGACGAACAAACTCTAAGAGAATTAATAGAAGAGATGAAAACATTTGGTATTAGTGAAATTGACTATCAAAAGTATCTTGCCATACAAGCACAAGTAAAATAAAACGGCCATTTTATTGGCCGTCCTGTTTTTCATCTTCAACTTTATCTTTTAGACTGTAAAGTGCACTGTACATCCACCAAATTGGTGATAAAACGATTGATAAAAGAGCTACTACTCCTACCACTTTCCCTACTTGTTCATGAAAATCATCTTCATTCATATCAAGTCTCCTTGTTGTTAACTCTACCTTTAAGTATTACTTTTTTACATATACATGTCAAAGCTAATATTTGCCTAAACCCCCTATTTTTTGGTATGATACTAGCTATCTGTAGCTATATTTACCTACAAAATATTAACCAACAACCAACTATTTTATGGCAACACTCGATTATGATGAAATAAAACCTAGAAAGTATATTATTTTCGATGGTTTACCGTTTGAAATATTAGAAAATCACGTAGCTCGTACCCAAGCGCGTAAACCTCAAAACCAAGTGAAGATGCGTAACCTACTTAATGGTAGAGTGGTGTCTCATTCATTCCATGCAGCTGACACTGCTGTGGAGGCAGATATTTCAAAAAGAGAGGCTTTGTTCTTGTTTGCAAATAAAGGTGAATTCTGGTTCTGTGACCCAAAAGATAGAGCAAAACGTTTTGAAATAGATGAGAATGTTATTGGTGATAATGCAAAATACTTAAAAGATAACACTCTTGTTGATACCAAAATTTTCGATTACGAAGATGAGGAGCAAGTTATAGGTGTAACCCTTCCAGTTAAGATGACATTCATGGTAAAGGAGGCTCCTCCTGCTATTAAGGGTAATACTGCCTCAGGTGGTGGTAAGCTAGTTACACTTGAAACTGGAGCAAAGGTTACAACTCCTTTCTTTATTGAAGAAGGTGAGCTTATAGTTGTTAACACAGACACTGGTGAGTATGTAGAAAGGGCTGGTAAAAAATAAAAAATATAATAAACAAAAACACACAAACTTGATGTTTGTGTGTTTTTGTTTATATATAGAAAATGCAATTTCTTTCTATTTTACTAGACTCATTCTACTTTTAGCGATCATTTCTGGTGTAATTTCTTCACCGACAGTTACAACCCCTTCATCAGTTATATCCAAAAAACTAAACATTCTTCTGTCTGGAGTCATAACAAGTTGTGGCAATCCTCTACTTTTTGCAAAATCCATCGTTGCCATAAAATCACTTTTGAATCTAACAGCATCCTCAGCAACACTTGTTTTAAAATCATATAAACCACCGTTATCATCAACATTAACATTCAAAACAAAACCAAAAAGTTGTGGGTTAGTAACGAGTATTTCATTATATTGCCTATAATTTCTATCAGCAATTTTTTTATAAATCCCTAAAGAGTCGCAAGCAACTTCATCATTGGACGCATTAGACACATTTGCGTCACCATTCTCCTTAACACTGTCTATATCTCCACCACCCAACACAACTCCATACTTACCTTTTCGTAACTCCTGTTTACTTCCTGGTATAACTGATGATGTTGATATAGATGGCTCAAATGACAAAAGTATATCCAGTTTATTTTTAATAGAGTCAACTTGCGAACCTTTTGACCCCCCTTCCTCTGAAGATTCCCCACTCGCTGTAAACGTATAAATTATAAAAGCATTCGTTTCTACCATAACCCTCTCTACAGTTTTACGAATAGACTCGAAATTCTCTTTTGTGCTTTCCTCTGCCTTTTCATAAAACTCAAAAACCTTTAATTTTAACTGCTTTAATTTATCACTATTTTCAATATGAGCATCTATTTCTTCTTTACTGCTTAGTGAACCACCATCTGGTACCTTTGAGTCAAGGTTTAATTTTTCTACAAAAATATTTGACTCCTCACTTTGTATAGCAGCTAATTCACCATATTGTTTATCTGCTTCAACGCCTTCCAATAATAAACTTTTTTCAATTTTATTTTTTAGTGACATCATCACTTCTTTTTGTGGTGTCTTTTTGAATATTGTGGCCAAAAGATTCTCTATGTGCTTGTGAACTTCGTAAAATTTTGGTGACTGATGTGGTCTTTCTACATCAAAAAACTTAACACCAGTGTCAGTTTTGCTCTCAACTTTATTTACTGGTACATTTTCCTCAAAATGCGGTGCCTCTAGAGTGGTCATAGTTTTATTATTATAGACTGTACTTCTTCATTATCTCTGAAGTAACCTCATCCGCTGGGCGACCATATGTAAGATAACTTAATTCCTTAAGAGCGTCTATCTTGGATATATCCCCTTTTGGTGGAGGGTCGACTGCAATATCAAAAGGTTTTTTTGGATCACCTTGTGCAAGCATGTGTACATAAGCATGAAAATTTTCAATTTTCATAATATCGCTAGATGTAAGTGTTGGGGAAAACTTAGACTCAAGATACTTAGCGTCATCCGGAGATACTCTGTACACAACCATTGAGCCAACGTTGCCGAATACTGCACCTTTAATGTCTTCACTAAGTTGTCCTATATACTGATGAGCAACAGTTAGTGACAATCTATACTTGCGCGCCTCAGAAAGTATTGATGCTATAGCTGGAGTTGTAACATTTTGGAATTCATCAATATATAAAAAGAAATCAGGTCGAACATTTGTGTCTACTCGCGATAGTGCGGCCTGTGAAAATTTTCCAACTATAACCAAACCTAATAGGTTCGCGTTCTTCTCACCAAGACGCCCCTTGGAAAGGTTAACTAATAATATTTTTTTATTATCCATAATATCCCGAAAATTAAATGCAGATTTTTCTTGGGCGATGATTGGGCGCATAATATCATTTGACATAAAAACATCGAACTTACTATTAACGTATTGAGTCCAGTTTTGAAGACCTTGATCACCTGTCGTCTTCTCAGCATTTTGCCAAAATTGTACTATGAGTGGATTCTTACATTTTGATAATTTATAATCCCTGAAATCTTTATCAGAAAATACACGAGAAATATCAAGAAGAGTATTTCCTGATTCTGGATGTTCCATAACAAGTAAAGTTGCATTTCGGAAATACTGCTCAAAACCAGGACCTCCTGTTGCCTTCATATCAAAAAGTTTATCGAATATGCCTAAAAGTTCATTAACCACGAATGTCTTTTGTTCTGGGTAATTCCTATCGTATTCGAGCATATTTAGCCCCATAGGACGCTCCATATATGCTGGGTCAAAGTAGATAACATCCTTTGCTCTTTCTGCAGGAATATTGGCAAGAATATCCACAATGTCGGTTCCGTGTGGGTCAATAAAACAACATCCGTCACCATTTACTATATCCTGTATAATCATATTTTTTAGGATAGTTGTCTTTCCTGTACCTGTCTGACCAATTACATACATATGACGCATTCTGTCCTCGTGTCCAAAATGGATTGGTGTTTCTATTCCACGATTTTTATTTATTCCTAACATTACCCCCTCCGATGACAAATCTTGAGGAGCAGGAGCGTGTGTATATGAACTTTCTCTCACATTCCCAACACCTCTTGACTGTGCTGGAAAATGAAATAGAGATGTGAGTTCTGAAATATTAATTGGGTAGCTTTCATCTTCATTCCATAGTCGATAAGAGTAACGATGAAGAAGTGCTTTTTGTTTATTACCTTCCACCTCTACCCACTTAATACTATTTCCATTTATTTCTGAAAATTGTGAGAAAGATGCTTCAAGATCATCTCTAATAGATTGAGTTCGTGAGAGAGTTGTTGCTGATGAAATAATTCTAATATTTGTCTCAACAATTGTTTTAGAAAGTTTTTCCTGAATCAGTTTTGTAGAATTTTCATCAACATGTGTGGTCTTTCTCTCTTTTTCTTTTTCAATTTCCTCTTTTGATTTTGCACCCGAAAACATTTCACCTAAAAGATGTAATGACTCTTTAAGTACACTTTGCTTATCTATCACCCTCTTGAGAGTTTCACCTTTACGTAAATCTTCTAACATTTCGCCGAAGCGCTTAGCAAAAACGTCTCCAGCTGGCCTAACTAATATCTGAAGTGCCAACCCTTCACTACTTTTTGATATTTTTGTAAATGACGAAAGAATAATAGACATCGGATCACCTTCCATGTTTGTATATGTCCTAATTGGTAATACTGGATGATTTGCTGGTGTCGCATATGAACATGCTGTAATTGAGCTATTGTGAAAAATATTATAGTCTTCTTTACATTCTTTTACTTCTGCTTTCGGAAAAACACCTAATACTACTTTTTCAAAAAGTGGAGCATAATCAATGTGCACTGCACAATAAAATACTGCAGTTGTTGTACCATTTGCTACAGCCAACTCAAGGGAGTAATAATTTTTTTCTTTGTTCATCGCATCGGATGCTAGTGCTTGCATGGAAGCGTACCACTGTTCCATAAGCCCCATCATCTCCTTTGTTTGTTTTACTTGTCCATCCTCTCCCTCAGGAAGCACTACTTCAAATAATTTCATATGAAGAGCCTTCCATTCATCTTTTGAAATGTCATTTTTTACTTCATGTCCAGAAATAATATACTGAACAACGAATCTTTCAAAGTCATCTTCAACTTCAGGATTATTTAGACCCTCAGCTGTCTTAAATGCATTTTTAATGCCTTTTTCAGCCATAATTTGGGAAAGCATGCGAACTTGTTCATCTGTTTCCCTGGGGGTGAGCCATTCCAAAAGACGGTACTGTTCACCAGAACTCACTTGAGCATTAGGGTGAATAACTTTTTCTACGGGTGTTTCTTTATAGTCACGAACAACTTCATGAGCTCTGTCTTTTTCAGTAAATCTACCTTCGAACCCCTTTGCTCTTTCCATTCTATCTGAAACCTGCGCACGTAAGTATGCTACTTCTTCTTCAGGAGTACTAAATTGATTATCCATAGATACAGTATATAGGGATTAGGGATTAGGGACTAGTGGACAAAATAAAAGAGACCATTTTGGCCTCTTTTAATTTATGTTTAAATTTAGACCACAGGCTGTTTTGGGGACTCTGTAATTGCAGGTGCTTCTTCTTGTACTGTTGGCATCTCAGATGATTCAGTACTTGGAATAAATTCAAGGCCGTGTGAAGCAACCGCTTGAGCAGGCACAGCGTCTGACACTGCTGGCACTTGCTCTACAACTTCTGACACACTTTGCCCTAGAGGTAAATCAACTTGAGTAGTAGTCTCTGCGGGTATTTCCACTGGAGTTTCTGCTCTAACTTCAGTTGGTATTTGTGCTGGGCTTTCTACAGGAATTTCAACTGGTGTCTCTTCAGTAACAACTACAGGATCTGCTGGTCTCCACGATGGAACAACTGGTGAAGGTTCTGGTGCTGATGCTGATGCTTCTACGATAGGTGCTGACTCTTCAACTGCTGGAGTTGGTGTCTCAACTACTGGAGCTACTTCTTGAGCAAGTATAGGTGCTTGAACCTCTACAACTGGTACTGCTTCTACGTGTGGAACCTGTGCTGGTTCTACTATTGATACTGGTGCTCCAACTGGAGGTATTACTTGATTAACCACTTCCTCTGCTGGGGATGGTGCGGGAGTTGTAGTTGTGGGAGGCACAGGAACTTGAGTAATTACTTCAGCTGGATGGCTTTTATTAATTACCACAAGCAGTACAACAAGGATAAGAATTACTGGAACTAAAAAAAGCAGTAACGGTGCAGTTGAAAAAAATGAAGTGATAGTTTCCATGTGTTAAATATAATATTTCTAATATACTAATAGTGTATCTTTCTATTTAAGCATAGTAAAGGAATAAAACACTATATGTAGCTAAACGTACCATATTAAAAGAATTTGTACTTTATTTAAGATTTTTCTTCAGGTTTGATATACATTGAACTACCAAAGGCTAATATCGGTAAGAAAATAAACGGTAATAACACTAATCCAATTGTAAAAGGAATACCAAAACCAAATCTTTTACTTAGATGATAATTCAAATAAATACTCACGAGGCAGTTTACACCTGGTACTAAAAAACCTAATAAAACCCACCAAGGTTGGCCAGTAATAACCGCTAGAACATAAAGATTATAAAAAGGGATAATTGCTTCCCACCACCCTCTCCCAGCTTTTTTATATATTAAACATAGTGGTACGACTACTGTAATAATAAAAAATAATAAAATACCAATTAAAATACTACCAACAATCTTAAATATTGCGTCTGGGTTATTACCTACAGCAGCTAGAGAGTTTTGTAAAATATCCATAATAATTTATTAGTTTATATTAATCATAGTATACAGTAACTTTCTACCAACTCGTTAATATCTCTGCCTCTCCTTCTGTAATCAAAATAGTGTGTTCAAAATGAGCTGATTTCTTGTGGTCTTTGGTTATAAAAGTATAACCATCATCTGCCAAATACACTTCATCTGTTCCGTGATTTACCATAGGCTCAAGAGCAAGAACTAGGCCAGGAACTAATTTTGGACCTTTTACACCATCATCAAAGTTAGGAACGTATGGTTCTTCGTGAACTTTATACCCCACACCATGACCTGATAATATTTTTACAATTCCATATTTTTTTGGTATAGACTTTTCAATTGCTTTTGAAATATCATTTACATAATTTCCACCTTTTGCAGCCTTAATACCTGCCATGAGTGCTTCTTTTGTAACCCTCATTAATTCTTCATCCTCTTTACTTATTTTACCAACAGCAACTGTAACAGCAGAATCTGAAATCATACCCTTATGTGTTACTCCACCATCAATACCAACAATATCACCTTCTTTAAGAACTCTGTCGCCCCCTATTCCATGTACCACTTCATCATTTACTGATATACAAACACTTCCAGGATATGCATATGATGCTCCGAATGGTTGATAGTTTAGAAAAGCTGGCTTATCACCTTTTTCTGTAATTAATTTGTAAGCAAGATCGTTAAGGTATCCAGTTGTAACTCCTGGTTTTACTTCTTTTGCTAAAGTTTGAAGAACAACAGCCAAACGCTTACAGCTCTCCCTGAGTACAATGATATCTTTTTCATTTTTTAGTTTAATATTATATTTCATGGTGACAGATTTTAGATTTTAGATATTAGAGTTTAGATGATTAAATGCTCAATTTCTGCATAATTTCATTATGAACTTCGTCTATTGTTTGATTACCATTTATACGAAGGACTGTGTAACGTGGGTCATTAAAATAAACATCAAGTGTTGGTAATACGTCGGTTTCGAACCAGTCCATACGATTATTTACGTCAGATTCAATTTTATCATCTGCTCTCCCTCTCTTTGCAATATGTTCTCTTGAAACAGATTCCGTAGTTTCCAAATAAATAATTATAGGTTTATGATATCCAAAAAAATTAATAGCACTGTGTAAAACATGTACTTCAAACGGCTTTCTAGGGGCGCCGTCTAAAATAATAGTCTCACCTCCTTGTAAGATATTGATAAATATATTTGACCATCCCCATACTGCTAAAAACTCTGGTTGAAGTCCACCTGTGTCATTTACTTCTCTGGCTAACTTAGCAACATATGTATCTTTCGTAATAAAATCACGAAATCCTGCCCCTGTTGTTACATTCACAACCCTCTCCACCCCTTTTGATTCTAAAGCATTTTTAAGTAACTCGGACTGAGTTCCTTTTCCACTTCCTGAGCGACCAATTAAAACAAAAAATTGCTTTTCCATGTATCAATACTAACATAAAGTAGTTAAGAGTTACTAGTTAGTTATTTATGGAAAAAGAAATAGCACAACTGTTATGTTGTGCTATTTTAACTACAAACTCCTAACGAATAACATCCTAACTTACTCTTAATATTCGCGCATTGAAAGTTGAGCATCAACTTTCTTAATTACATCAAGTACAACAGCAACCGCAATCAAAAGAGAAGTTCCTCCAACTTGAATAGCCGTTAGTCCTGTCACAGCTTGTACAATAACTGGAAGAACAGCAACTAGTCCAAGGAACACCGCACCAAAGAAAGTGATACGTCCTAAAACATAACCAATATATTCTGCAGTTTGAACACCTGGTCTGAATCCTGGTATGAATGCACCATTCTTCTGAAGGTTTTGTGAAGTCTTTTCAGGATCGAACATTACAGCTGTGTAGAAATATGTGAACAATACTACAAGTAAGAAATAAGCAGTCCCATACACCCACTGATTAGCTAGAAGAGTATTAACTGTACGAGCAAGAGATTGAAGTGATACCTGTGAAGATGTCGCAAGTAGTTGACCAATTAATTGAGGGAAAAGTAGTATTGATATCGCGAAAATAATTGGAATAACTCCAGCTTGATTAAGACGAAGTGGTAAATATGTTGAGGCTCCGAGTGGACTCCCTCCTCCCATACGTGTCTGACGAGCATAAGTTACAGGAACTGGTCTTTCTGCTTCTGTAACATAAACAATTCCCGCAATAACAATAAGTGAAAGAACTAACAAAACTACAAGCATTGGTATTTGTGACACATCAAAAGTAAGGAAATACTGACCCATACTCTGTGGTATAGCTGCTACGATTCCAGCAAAAATAATAAGTGACACACCATTTCCAATACCACGTTCATTGATCTGTTCACCTAACCACATCATAAGCATTGTTCCCGCAGTTACAATTATTATATTTGTAATCATGACTGATTCTGCAAGTTGTGGAATAACATTTTGTCTTTCAAGAAGAGTAATAAGTGCGAATCCTTGAATAATAGCAAGTGGTAATGTTAGAAGACGTCCGTATTGTACGAAACGACGACGTCCGGCGTCACCTTCTTCTTGATACATTTCTTTAAGACGAGGTGAGAGCACTGTTGAAAGTTGCATAATAATTGAAGCTGTAATATAAGGACCAACTCCAAGCATTACAATAGAAAATGATGATATACCTCCACCAGCGAATACGTTAAGCATATTCAAAATATCATTACCCTTTAAGAATCCTGCTAAGTTAGATGTATCAACTCCAGGTATTGGAATTGTTGCCAAAACACGAGTAAGCACCAAAATACCAACTACAAAGTATATACGGTTACGTAGACTGCGATCAGAGAAAATTGCCTTGATTGTTTTCATAATCGTACTAGTATAACATATAATAAAGCTTGTAGCTACAAGCATTTAGTGGGTAAAATATAGGAAAATGTTGGACTTTTTTGACTATATTTTATACTTTTTCACTTAAAAGTTAGACAACGTAACACCTTTATTAATTACTCACCCACACTGTAAATATTGCTTAATTTACCATTTGCTAAAACTTGAAAAGTGTATGCCTGTCCTTCGTTAGTTCTGAAATCAGTTATTTTAAAGTTAATCTGAAGAGTTTTGTCAGGCATTGGATAAGCCGGCAATGTCAACTTTTCTATTCTTCCTGTACCAGTAACTAAAGTAATAGTATTAACTTTTTTATCAAAATTAACACCAGAGATAGAAACTGTCATGGTTTTACCACCTCCTGATACAGTTACTTTATTAATTAGTGGAAGCGTCTTGTCTATTTCATTTTCACTACTTGATGAACCAGTTGTTGTTTTTTTGAGTGGTGGAAGTGGTGTATTATTAGTTGAAGTTGATGAACTGGTACTGACTTCAATATCACAGACATCTATTTTATTAATAACTTTACCGTCTGGACATGTTTTTGTTATTGGTTTACATTCATTATTATCTAAATATTCATCAGATGTACAATCTGATTGATTAATAACATCTTCTGTATTTGGATTAATAATTCCCCTATTTAAAATGTAAATCGAAAAAGCAATTAATGTTAATGCAAAAATTGCAACAATAAGTTTTTTAATCATATCTTTTAGTATACAATCATTAGAAAATAAATACTAAAGAGCGACCATTAGGTCGCTCTTTAGTATTTAGACTTATTACAAGAAATAAAATTATTTCTTAGCTTTTGACTTTGTTTTTCCTTTGTTTGCCTTCTTGTCGGCTTTCTTCACTTGTCTTGCTGCAATCTTCTTTAGTTGTTCATCTGACTGTGGCTTTGGTTTAACTTCGATAGTTATAGTTCCACCTGCCTTTTCAATCTTCTCTCTAGCAGTATCTGAAACATTACATCTTTCAAAAGAAAGAGAAAGTGTCAGCTCACCATTTCCAAGAATCTTTACTTTAGGATTCTTACCAAATGATAATGCAATAAGATTGTGAGCAATAAGTGTTGTTGGATTAACAATGTCTCCTTTTGAAAAAACATTAAGTGCTCCAACATTCACTACTGCCTCTGGACCACGATAGAATACTGACACCGAGCGATTCTTACCATGTCCACGCAACTTAGGAAGCTTCTTGATGATATCGCGCATAGCCGGACGAACTCTGTGACCTGCACGAGCTGTTTGTCCTTTTCCTCCTTTTCCAGAAGTCTTTCCACGTGTACCACCACGTCCTACCAATTTACTTTTTTTATTCGCGTGATCGCGTTTAATTTCGTGTATTTGCATAATAGTTTACTTAGTTACTGGTACTACTGCCTCTACTACTGGTGTTTCAGCTCCGACTTTCACCGCTTGTACAGGTGCCTCACCGTGCGCATATGCAATTTGTTCAAGAGCCTTCATTGTTGCGCGTGCATTGTTTAATTTATTCTTTGTTCCAGAATAAAACTTTGCAGTTACATCGTTTAATCCAGCCAGTGAAAGAATAGTACGAGCTGATGAACCTGCAATAAGTCCACGACTACGATTCGGCATAATCATAACAGATGAAGATTTGAACTTCGCTTCAATATCATGTGACAGTGACTTCTGTTTTGAAAGCTTAATTGTAATCATATTTCTTTTTGCTGCCTTAAGCGCCTTTTCAATAGCAACTTGAGTATCTAGTGCCTTTCCAGTTCCTAGACCAATACGTCCATTACGGTCACCAGCAACTAAAGCTACTGAGAGTGTAAAACGACGACCTCCTGAAACCACACGAGTCACACGACGAATACTGATAGTTTTACTTTCAAATTCTGGCTTCTCGCGTACTGGGCGAGGACGACCTCCTCCACGTCCACCTTTTCCACCTCTTTGTGCTTGTCCACCACGTGCACCACGAACAACTCTTTGCTCTCTTTCATGAGCTACTGCAACATTTCCTGTTGCAACTGTTGCTACATCAGCTGCTGGAGTAGTTGATACTTCAGGTGCTGTAGGCTCTACTGGAGTCACAACTGGTTCCACTTGTGCAACTGCATCAACAACTGTTTCAGATTGTACTACATCCTCAACTGGAGTAGCTGAATCAATGGGTGCTGTATTTTCTGTTTTTTCAATTTCTTTTGTCATAATAATTAGAAGTTAAGACCAGCATCACGCGCTCCATCTGCTAATGCCTGCACTCGACCACGGTACGAGAACCCGCCACGGTCAAATACGACTGTGGTAATTTTATTTTTCTTTGCCTCTTCAGCAAGTTTCTTTCCAACCACCTTCGCACGTTCAACTTTTGTAATCTTATCACTAAGAGAAATATCTGATGCTGAAGCAAGAGTAACTTGCTTTACATCATCAATAAGTTGAGCATACATGTAGCGATTAGAACGAAATACGCAAAGTCGAGGACATTCTGCTGTTCCTGACACACGAGAACGAATCTTCTTATGAAGACGTACTCGCTTTTCTGTTTTAATATTTGTTTTCATATAATTATTTTACAGATTATGCTGATTTCTTACCTTGCTTACGACGTATAACCTCATCACTATAACGAATACCTTTACCCTTGTATGGTTCTGGCTTCTTCAGTGAGCGAATTTGGTTTGCAAAGAGTCCGACTGCCTCTTTATCGATACTTGTAATAGTTAGGGCACTTTTTTCAACAAGAACAGTAACTCCTTTCGGGATTGCTTTGATGATTTGATGTGAAAATCCAAGGTTAAGATATAAATCTGTTCCCTTTACTTCCCACTTGAACCCTACACCTTCTACAAGAAGTTTTTTACTAAAAGGAGTAACCACACCTGCCACCATATTACTAAGGTGTGACATATATGTTCCCCAGAGTGACCTTGAGAACTTATCATTACGACGAGGCTCTGCAGTAATTATACCGTTTTCAGTTTTGAAAGCGATTTCATCACGAAGTGCTCGTGTAAGTTCTCCTTGTGGTCCTTTGACACGTACAGCATGGGCATCAAATGTTACTTCGACACCTGCTGGAATTTGTATTTGTTGTTTTCCTATTCTGCTCATACGTTTTTTACCAGATTGTGAATAATAGTTCGCCGCCGACCTGTTCTTTGCGGGCTTGTTTGTCACTTAAGATTCCTTTTGGAGTCGAAAGTACTGTCATACCATGACCATACTTGAAAGGCTTGATATCCTTTACACCTGTATAGACACGCTTTGACTGCTTTGATACACGCGCTACACCCTGTATACGCGGGGTATCTTTTTTATATGCTATGACTACCTCTACAGTTGGTTTTACACCTTCTGAAACGATATATGTCTTAACATATCCCTCTTGTTTTAGAAGCTCTAATATCGCACTCTTTAGCTTTGATGCAGGAAGAGTAACGGTTGTCTTTTTTACGAGACCGCCGTTTTTAATTGCGATGAGCATATTTGCTATTTGATCCATATAATTTTATTACCAAGAAGCCTTCTTAATACCTGGAATCATGCCTTCGTTCGCAAGCTCACGAAAACATGTTCGGCATAGACCAAAATCTCGCATGAATCCGCGCTTTCGACCACATTTAAAGCAACGGTTTACTATTCTTGACGAGAACTTTGGCTTCTTATTGCTACGAGCAATAGTTGATGTTTTTGCCATTGTTGTTGTTTTTTTAATTAAACTACCTGAATATCACGCGTTTGTTCGTAAATCTTAGGGATTTTCCTCAAAACTTACGGAGATACACGGATTACAGACAGCTTCGTAATACTATCACAAAAAATCACTTTTGACTAGTAATAGAATCCTTTAAAACAAAGGATTCTTGTCAGCACAAAATACAAAAAAGACACTTTTAACGTCTATTTTTGTATTAAATTATCTTAATATTAACCTTTTTTCTCTTCTTTAGATTTTTTCATCCTTATCACCTCATAACCCATTGCTCCAACAGCTAGAAAAACTCCTAAGAATACAACCCATGGTATCCACCCATATTTTTCAGTAATCCTGCTTTCCTCACTATCACATACATCACCCATTCCATCTCTGTCTTTGTCTTCCTGATGTGGGTTTTCAATTTCTGGACAATTATCATTATAAGTTAGAACTCCATCATAATCATAATCATCACATATATCTCCTACACCATTCCCGTTACTGTCTTTCTGATCAGAATTAAATTGTGACGGACAATTATCATGTATATCTAGGATGCCATCATTATCAAAATCTTTTTCAACATAAACATCTTCTACATACTGTGGATTGTTATATACCTCCCCTAGAGTAACTTCTGCTTCCTTATTTTTTGAATAAAGATTAATAGCTGGTGATGGATAAGTACTTCTTACTAATGAATTAGTATAAAGCATGTAAGTTGTTTTTGGTTGATAAACAAATCGAAGAGTGTTTATAATTTCTTCTTCAATTAAAGACCCTATTCCAACCTCTGTGAATCTGATTGGCTGCGAGTATTCGAATTCTATCTCTACATTCTGCGCTAACATTTTAGGAAACCTAGCGCTCCCCCCTTGTATTGTATTTAGAATACGTTTACCATCAATCATCAAAGTAAACACAGTTGGAGTATAAGAATCACTCGTTGTTTTAAAAATAACTGAACTGGTTTCAATTGGTTTAGCGTAAACAATTTTTATTTTTCCGCTCTGCTTTCCACTTGATAACAAAGGAAAATCAAAAGTTGTTTTTTCGTTGCCATCTGCAAGTGCCGGTGCATTGACGCACACATTCGTACATCCCTCTACCTGACTTGGGGGGATGAGTTTTGTTTTTCTTATTGTCTGAGGCTGTTGTGGAATAATGTCCCCTTTATCATTAGTTACCACATAATTACCCAACTGATCGAGCTTGGTAATTTCAACAATTGCAGGTTGAGAAACATTAAGTTCTTGCACCAGTCTTACATTTTTATACGAACTTAAATCAGACGCAAAACAAACAGAGAGTGAGCTAACTAATAAGACTGTACATATATATATTTTCATAATTATTCTGTTGCCACTTTTTTAATAATAAATGCTGAACTTAATAATAAAATACCTACAATAATACATATAAGCACTCCATATAGAGTATTTTCTCCAGCACTCCCTCCAACATTCCATGCATCATAGAATATAACCCTAGCAGCAACTAATCCGAGCCAAATTCTTGTAATTTTTATTTTTGTTTCATTCTTTTCTTGTGTTCCTTGGAATAAAACAAACAAACCAACAAGAGTGTACACTAGAATACTGATAAATGATGCAAATCCACTACTTGGAATAATGCTATGTAGGAATTGCCACACGAAGATAATTAATAATACTGTACCCGCACTAAAACTAGCATATCCTAACATCTTAATTTTATTCACAAAATATTTATAGAGAGAGAAGTAAATAATCATTGCCAGAATAACGACGATCCAATCCTTCCAAATTTCACTATTCATTACAGAATTATTCGTTGCTCTATCAATCATAGATACTGAATTAAAAACATATAGCAAAGGAACTACATTAAACATGGCAACAACTTGAATTACTTTTTCATCATTAAACTTATAGTAAGCAAATAATGTTAATCCTGTAACAATTATCAATAACGAGATAGATGTTGCGAATACTCCCCCTAACATAAGATGAATAATTTCCCATGTTAAAATCACAAGCATAACTATACCTGCACCTTGACTAACATTACTTAAAACTTTGACCTTATCTACAAAATAATTACTCATTATAAAATATATAACCATTGCCATAATGACTACCAAAAAATCTTTCCAAACTTCTCCTGCTCCTGTCTTTGTACTTATATACCAATTTATTGCCACAACTGATTTCAACACATAGAACAGAGGAATTATATTAAATAGAGTTACTATTTTTGTAATATTTTCATCCTTGGAAAGGTAATACGTAAATGTAGTCACTCCCCAGCCCATCAACAACAACATTACGGATTCTGCGCGTCCATTAAGTTCAAGCATCATTGCTGTTGTAATCAAACCAACAGCAACACCCCCGTATACAAGAAATGATGTGTAGACATTTGTAATTTTATAGACAAAGAAAAACCCGACTGCGTATATTAACCCAATAACAGCAATGACAATTGGTGCTAATTCATCTGACATTTGAGAAGTAATCCACATGAGTGCGAACCCAGCATTTAATAAAGCAACATATCCGTCAACCTTACCTGTAATACCCCCAGAACGTATTATTGAGAACAAACTTGTTACATAAAATAATATACCGAACACTACCAACAAATAGCTTTCTACGAATGACACAGTGGATATTCCTATACTCCCGGATATCTTTAATGAAGAATATACACAGACTATAGTTAGTGCAAGTAAAGCACCACGGGCTCACGCCACGTGGCATTATCGCCCCTTAATCTTTCAGATTAAGGTTTCAAACAGCTTCGCTGTTTGCTCACACCTAAGGTGTGAGTGGCGCGTTCATCCCACAGGCTTACGCCATGGGGCAT
>JAIPIK010000017.1 GCA_021734745.1 Candidatus Altimarinota bacterium
ATAGACATGTGTACTATGGTTGTACCAAAGCAAGAGACCAAAATTGTAAATGCGGTTATATTAATGAGGAAGATTTAATTGAGCAACTACAAAAACTAGTTGATCGTATCGATATAAATGAAATAGCGATGAAAGATAAGATTAAGGAGGAAGTAGAACGAATCAAAGGATTTCAAAAAGCTATGTTTAATGTTAAAGAAAAAATTGATGTTAAAGATGTAGATATACGAAACTATGTTAAGCACATTTTGAGAACTGGCAAAGAATCAGAGAAAAGAGAAATAATCGGATGTTTTAAGAGTAAGATTCTTTTGAAGAATAAGAAGGTTTCGTTAGAATAAGACAACTACACAATATCCTGTGATAGATGGCTTACGTCATCTATTTCTTTCTTCACTTTCCCTTTTTCTAAGATATAAGCACGATCTAGTATTTTTGAGAGCGAAAGTACATTATGTTCTACAACAAGAATTGTATAATTATATTTCTCACGCAATACTTCTAATATTTCAAAAACTTCCTTTACTAATTTTGGAGAAAGCCCAAGGGATGGTTCATCAAGTAATAAAATATCTGGTGTCTGAATAATTGCACGAGCAAGTGCAACCATTTGTTGCTCTCCTCCTGATAGATTACCTGCGTGTGAATGTTCTTTATGTTTTAATACTGGGAATAATTCAAATATATGTTCAGGTATTACTTTTGTATCAGCCACAATTAATATATTTTCTTTTACAGTTAGATTTGGAAACACTCTAATACCCTGAGGAACATAAACCACTTTACCATTCGTTTCTAACTTTCCTTGAGTTGGGGTAATCAATCCATATATTGTTTTAAGTAGAGTAGTCTTTCCTGCACCGTTATGTCCCAATAATGCAACAACCTCACCTTTATTCACATGAAGTGTTACACCTTCAAGTATTGGCTTATCATTATATCCTGCGTGTATATTTGAAATTGAAAGTATTGGTTTCATAGTTGTTTATAGTCCTAAATATGCTTCTTTTACTTCCTTATTATTTAAGCATTCATCTGGTGTTCCTTCTGCTATTACTTTTCCAGCATCCAAGACATAAACATAATCACATAGTGTACGAATGATATTCATGTCGTGTTCAATAATAAGAACAACCTTACCTTTCTTTTTTTCTTCAAGAATAAGGTCTTTTACTAAAGGTGTAGATATATCCGACAATCCAGCAAATGGTTCATCTAGATAGAGGATTTGGCTATTTGTAACAGATAAGGCTCTGCCTATTTCTACTAGCTTACGTTGACCATATGACAGATTACGAACCTTTGTGTTGGTATGATGAGTAAGTTCTATCCTTTCTATAATCTCCTTCGCTGACTTAATTTCTTCTAATGAAGAAAAATGAAAAATGGAATATAGCCATGACTCACTCTTTTGTGCCATTAAAAATGATTCAAGAACTGTTAGATTAGACCATAATTTTGCATCTTGAAATGTTCTTGCAAAATGTTTACCATTTTCTACTTTTCCATGCATACGGTGAAGTACATTCGTTAGTACATTTACTAGCGTAGATTTACCGCTTCCATTTGGTCCAATGAGTCCTGTTATTTTACCTTCTTCACAAAAAATACTCACATCATTCAATGCTTGTATTCCCCCAAAGTGATGATTTATGTTATATGTTTTCATGGTGTGTAATTTCCAAAAACTCCAGTTGGTTTTTTATACATAAGATACATAAGAATTGCTCCATAGATTGCTACTCGCAATTGCGCGGCAATTGAATCAGGAAGACCTACAAAACGAAGTAATTCTGGAAGTAAAATTACAAAAACTGCACCAAATATCGCACCTCTTTTTGAAGCAAACCCACCAATGATAATCATTGTAAGCATGAAAATAGATTCATTTAATGTGAATGATGACGGATCAATGAATGAAATATATGTTGAGTATAATGAGCCAGCAATACTAGCAATTGAAGCTGAAATAACAAAAGCAACAGTTTTAAAATCTTTAACATTATATCCAAAAACTTCAGTTGCTAAAGTGTCATCTCGTATTGCTTGAATGATTAATCCAAATCTAGATGTTGTAATCATTTGCATAAAAATAATCACTAGACACATAAACACTAGTGAAACCAAAAGAAATGCTAATGTGCTAGTAACAGGTATTCCAAAAATAACAGCTTGTGGAATATTAAATATACCCATTGGTCCACCAGTTAGAGGTGTTAGATTCATAAAAAGTGAAAACAATATTATGTTTGCACCAAATGATCCTAAAGTATAGTAATCTCCTTTTAATCTAGAAAGCACTTTGGAAAGCATATATGACGCACATACTGTAACCAGTATTCCAACAGCTACACTCGTCAAAAATGATACGCCATACGTCTTAGTAAGTATTGCTGTTGTATATGCACCAAGTCCATACATACCTGCGTGTGTTATAGAAAGTATTCCAGTTCGTCCAACAAGTAGATCAAGGGAAAGAGCAAGTGGTACGAATATACTTATAATTATTAGAATATGAATAATATAGTCCATAAATTATACTGTGCGTATTAATTTCTTTCCCAATAATCCTTCAGGACGAAGTAGTAAAATAACTATAAGTAGTAAAAAAACTATTGCATCTTTCCATTCTCCACCGAGAAACCATACAACTGTGTTTTGAATTATTGCGAGAATAATTGCACCTATATAAACTTTCTTCGCATCTTGTATGTCAATGATAATAGAAGCAGTTACCCCACTTAGTAGCAATGACATTCCCATCAAAGGGTCAACGCTTGTATCCATTCCATAAAGAATACCAGCAAGTGTGGCTACTCCTGCACTTATGGATGCAATAATAAGGGAAATTTTCTTTACTGGAATACCAGTTGTTTCTGCAAGTGACTTGTTATCGTTAATTGCTCTTATATGTGAACCAAATTTTGTTCTTTTTAAAATCAGGTTTAGTAAAACAACAAAAATAAATGCACACAGAATACTTATAACTTTTACATCAGTAATAGCAATTCCAAACACATTATAAACTGAAATATCTGTACGTAACCCTTGTACATTTGAAGTAAATATCATAGCTATGACTGCTTGCACTAAAGTCATAAATCCAAGTGAAGCAATCATCATTATCATTGAACTACTTTTCCTATCTTCTAGTTTTGCAAAATAAAATCGTTCACAGATGTATGCAACAACAGCTGAAAATAATATTGAGTATAGGAATGCATACAAACCAACATACTTACTGAACACAAAATACGCATATGCTCCGAGTGTCATATACACAGCAAAGCCAATATCTAGATATTTTACAATTGAATAACGAAGAGAGAATCCAGTGCCAATAAGTGTATAGAGTGAAGCAAGTACAATTGTATCGACTGCAATTTGTAGAAAGTATTCCATGAAATTATTGTATATATTTTAACATAAAACACCCTTTCGGGTGTTCTGTGTTTTTAATCTTTTGATTACTGTACTTTACCGTTTGCCACCTTTATCACTTCGTAGGTTGGTATCCTGATTCCTTTCTCGTCAAAAGTTGTTTTACCCGATGGTCCAGTAAAAGTTGTTTTCTGTATGTTCTGCACCCAATTAGTCTGATTTTTATCAAAACTATTTAACATAATCATTGCACTATCATATCCAACTTCAGCAAAGATTGCTGGATCTGTACCATACTTTGCTTTATACTCCACCTTAAACTTAGTCATATCACTAGCAACTGTTTTTATTGTAGTCGCACCATTTAATATATTTGTATCACCAAGTATTTTCTTATACTCATCGAACCCTGTAATAAGAGATCCTTCATAGTAATAATCCATTCCCTTCTTATCTAGAATCTTCATTTCCTTTGTTACAACAGCACCAAGAGCAGGATTAAGAATAAAGATAACGGCTTGTGATTTTGTTGCTAGTGCCTTATTTGCAACAACCTTACTATCGTCTTTTGTGTTTAAAGCAACTTCCTTATAAGGTTTTGTGTAAAGTTTTACAAATTCATCATAGAATTGACCATAAGCTGGATCATTTGTAGAGTGAATAATTACAACTGAATCATATTTGGTATTATTTTGTAGATAATCAGCAAGTGGTTTAACTTGACCTTTTGCATCTGGAAATATTTGGAAGATGTTGTCTGCTGTTGCTCCTTCTGTTTGTACACCAAGGTTTATAACTGGCAATCCATCCTTTTGATATGTCTTGTATAGTGCGTCAACTACTGGAGTAGAGATAGATACAATTCCTTGTACTTTATCTATATTTTTTAATTTATTATATGCAGAGATTCCTTTTGCTGGATCATAGGCATCGTCTTCAATCACAGTTTCCACTTTTACATTAGGGTGTGTTGCTTGCCAATCTGCTACTGCGAGAAGTGAAGCATTTCTAACACCCTCGGCAACACTACTGTATGGACTAGTAAGAGGAACCATGATTCCAATCTTAATTGATTGATTAGATGCAACAGGTGCCACTTGTGATTTATTACTAAAAGTAAAATATAATCCACCGAGCACAAGTACAGCTACGATTCCCCAAATAATTTTTTTATTCATAATTTTGTTGTTGATAATATCTATAAATTGTAACAGTTTCTCTACAAATCATACAGCATGTTATGCACTTATGACTTGATAAAGAAGGCAAGTAGTAAAATCCTATACTTGCCAAAAAGGTTGAGAATCACTTTTTTTGTACAGGTGTTGCAGGTAGAGGAGGTGTGAAAGCGTGACCTCTACCCACTGAACCACTGTTGGCTGCTGCCATGATTTTCTCCTTACCCCAGTACCCGAGGTGCGGTTGCGAGAAATCGCAATATCTAACGATCTACCGACTACTAGAATAACAGTTTTTAATGTAAAAGTCAAGCGTGGTGTCTATTTTAGAACTTATATTTTATGATAAATATGACAATAATTCTTATAATATAAGGAGTTATTATAGTTTAACTAAATATTTGTCAAAGTTGTTGACTATTATAAAAAAATATATTACTATAATAAAATAAATACAAATATGGAACACCTCATCAAATCATTGCAAGATATTGGTTTATCTGACAAGGAGGCCAAAGTATACTTAACGCTTCTTCAACTTGGTCCATCAAATCCTTACAAAATTGCTAAAAAATCAGGACTTAAACGTCCAACAGCTTATGTTATAGCTGAAGAGCTCATAAAAAAGAACTTCATTGTTCAGTCCCCTGGAGAAAAACATACGTACATAGCACGTTCACCAGAAGTTTTATTTGATGAACATGAAAAGAAGATATCTGATTCAAAGAAGTACTTACCAGAATTACAAGCATTAAAAGGTGGCACAGGTGACAAACCGACAGTTTTATATTTTGAAGGCATAGATGGGCTAAAACAGGCCTTGATGTATAAAGTAAAGGAAATAGACAATACAGAAGTTGTTGGTTTTTACGCTGATCCTGATTTCACTACAAAGGAAACACAAGAAGCGGCTTTTGAATTCAATAATTACAGAATGGCACATAACATAAAGGTTAGAGCATTAGTTACTGAGTCCAGCTCTTTAAAATCATATGAAAAATATTTTGAAGATAAAACTTTTCTTCCTAAATACATTCCAAAAGATCTCTATAGTTCCAATGCTTCCTTTGAATTTTATCCAAACCTCATAAAAATAATTTTTTATGATACTGCAGTTTCTATAATTATCGAATCACCAACAGTTGCAAAGGCAATGAGACAAATATTCGAAATGTTATGGTTAAGACTTGGAGATGAGTATCAGGAAAGTAAAATCATTAAATAGTCCTCAGCAAACAGTCCTCAACAAACAAAATAACACCCATTACTGGGTGTTATTTTTCTATGAAACTTTTTATACACTTTACTTATTGTGAGACAGAACCATTTTCCACTTCGTTCATTTCTGTTTCTTGTAAACGTACACCGTCTTTATCAAATGTTATTTTTCCAGAAGGTCCAACAAATGATGTCGCTTGAATATTACTAATCCATGTTTTTTGATTAGCGTTATAGTTGTTTAAAAGAACCATAGCACTATCATAACCATATTCTGCGTAAGGTGTTGGATCTGTACCGTATTTTGCTTTATATTTTTGAGTAAAAACACTCGTATCCCCACCTTTAATCTTAAGTGCATAGGCACCATTTAGCTTATTTGTATCACCTAATAACTTTTTATATTCTGCCCAGCCAGTTGAAAGCTGTAAATCATAATAATATGCAAGTTTATTTTTTGTATCTAGTATCTTAAGATCTTTTGTTACAAGTGGTCCACCAACTGCATCTTCTAGAATTACAACCGAATCGAATCCAGATGACATAATCTTAGTAGCTGCAACATTGGCAC
Source organism: Candidatus Altimarinota bacterium (assembly GCA_021734745.1). Lineage (GTDB taxonomy): Bacteria > Patescibacteriota > Minisyncoccia > Phycocordibacterales > UBA5272 > UBA11704. The sequence goes on from JAIPIK010000017.1 coordinate 6,349, forward strand.
TTTGAGCATCAGTAACCACAAAATCAACATGCTGTTTTGTGTAGTTTTTTATGAAAGCATCATAGAAACTTTTTGTAGCAGGGAAAGCATTATTATAAATAACAGCTGTCTTATTATGATTCTTTGAATCCACAAACTTTGCCATAAACTCAATCGGTGCAATAGGAGCAAGTGTTGTTTGGAAAATATTATCAGGAGCTACTCCATTATTCTGAAGACCAATACTTACAATAGGTAAGGCATCGGCATTCATTTTTTCATGAATTGCATCAATAATAGGTGTTGAAATCATCATAATTCCACTAACCTTATCAATAGTTGTAAGTTTAGTATATGCAGGGATTCCTTTCTTTACATCAAAACCATCATCCTCATTTACTATACTCACTGTTACATTTGGGTGTGACAAATTATAGTCCTCCACAGCCATCATTCCTGCATTTTTTACTCCCTCGCCAATTGCTCCAAACTGCCCTGTAAGTGGTAGCATGAAGCCAATCTTAATTGATTGTTTAGTTACAATAGGAGTTACCTGTTGTTTGTTACTAAAAACAAAAAATGCACCAACAAGAACGACTACTGCCACAAATCCCCAAAGTATTTTTTTATTCATATTTTAATTAATAATTATGTTTATAAGTATAACAATTTCTCTACAAATCATATAGCGTACTGTACACTCTATGACTTGATAAAGAGGATGAGTGCTGTCCACACACTCATCCAAACTTACTCCACCAACAACTACAACATTGCCACAACTTCATTTACTGCTTGAACCCAATTCTTCTTATCAAGAATCACGGGGATCTTTCCAGCTGGATGAAGAGGTGCGAGCATTGTTGCGAGCTTTGGCACAAATCCGACTTCATGATGATCTGTATCAGAACATACAACTACAGGAACCTTGTGATCAACAGCCATGAGTATTATTTCAATCCCATTAGCCTGTACACTCCTGCCTGATCCTCCTGGGAACATCAAGTCAGTTATGATGCCGACCTTCGAGAAGACTTTGTGGAATCCAGTAGGCATCTCCTTGGTCCCAAATATCTTTTCGAACCCTTTCTTTGCTTCGGAGAGATCTTTAGCTGTCATAATCGATACGATATCATCAGACACCTTATGTGCCTTCCAATCAGGATATCCAAGTTTTTCTCTTGCGATTTCTATCCCTAAGTAAGATCCTTCATCATCAAGTGAAATACCAAAGTGATTTTTTACTGCCATTTGTGCGGCAATAGTTTCTTCATCTTTGTCTTCAACAATCATGATTATAATATTCGCCATGTTTATCTCCTTACCTCAGTACCCGAGGCGTGGTGCGAAGAATTTCGCAGATTTTGAATGTGCTTTTGATAAGTTAATACCTATCAAACTGGGCATATTATAACAGTAAAAACATTGACAGTAAAAAATAAGTGTGTCTTTAAAATATTTAGTAATTATATCTATATACAGCAAGGTATTTTATACACATAAGATGTCTATAAAACTTTACATATTTTATAAAACATGTATACTTTTACTATGGAAATAAGTAAAAATCTAAAAATTTTAGGACTATCGAACAAAGAAGAAAAGGTCCTAATGGCTATTATAAGCGGTATTAAAACCCCTTTATTGATATCTAAAGAAACAAAAGTTACTCGACCAGCAGTGTATGATATTCTTAAAAAACTCAAATTTCGAGGGATTGTTAAGTCTCATATAATAAATGGTAAAAAAATCTGGCAACTCTGTAATAAAGATGATCTTGAAAATGGTTTCTATGAAGCCAAGAAAATCCTCCTGTCGCTTTCACACGAATCTAAAGAAGTAGAAGGATTAGGTGGTAGTACTATCATTATTCATCATGGAAAAGAAAATATAAAGACCCTTTTGAAAACTATATTTTTAAATAACAAAAATAAGCGCTTGTATGGTTTCCAAGGAAACATGTCAACAATAGGATGGGACAAGATATTCACCACAGAAGAAACTAGTGAAATAAACCAAATAATTAAAAAGAATGGAATAATTGTCGAAGCTGTTCTTCCAATTGGATGGTTTGAGGAACAGACAAAAACTTTAGGTATTGAATGGGCAAAAGATTTCGAGGGGCGTTCATCAAGATTTCACATAATAGAACCTGAGTACTTTACTCATGGTGGACAGATGTTTATATTGAAGGATTCACTTTATCTTTTCGGTCTTAATGAGGAAATTATTGTAGAAATAAGGCATTCTGAAATTCAGAAAATGATACTTATGTTTTTTAGATTTATGCAGGATAACTCTCAACTTGTTGACGGCAATTCATTAATACGTAAAATTACTGGAATTAAGGATTAAAACATTTCTTATAAATTGTATATAATAACTTTTATCAATATGACTAATCAAACTATCAAATACGACAGAGTAAGAGCAAGTGGAATTTGTATACATGACAACAGAATACTTTTGATACATCGTATTAATTTAGAAAAATGGAAAAGTGAACAAGAATACTATGTTATTCCTGGTGGAGGTGTTGAGGCTGGGGAAAGTGTTGAAGAGGCTGTTATTCGAGAAATGAAAGAAGAAACCGATGTTGATGTTACATTAGGTGAATTATTTTATGAACTTGAAGATACTAACCAAAAAGGAGTACTAGAAAAATATTATTGCTATCTCTGTGAATATGTTGACGGAAAGCCAATGCTTAGAGAAGATAGTGAGGAAGCACAAGAAATGAAAGAAGGCGTACATTTTTATAAACCAATGTGGGTTGAGCTTTCAGAACTAAAAAATATTGTTTTGTACCCAACACCACTAAAAGAAAAACTAATTAAAACTCTAAATCTCTAATTATCTTTTTTGCTTGTACAGCTTCTTCTAATGAAAGAATTTCAATAATCATCGGAACATTTTTATCTTTAAACATTTCAAAGAAACTAATAAAATGTTCTTCATGCCCTTCTAACCCACCGTGTGATGGTCCACTAATATGCAGATTGCGAACATGCTGTATATTCTTTTTTAGAAATAACATTCTATCCTCATGAAGTTTCTTTTCTGGTTGAAATGAAGAATAGCTTTTCATAATATCCCATGTTAGAAATACTTTTCCAGTCTTTAGGTATGTATTCAAAATCTTTTGATAATCAGTTTTAAAGTTATCAGTATTTTCAATACAAATGAAAAGATCTTTTGGTGCAATAGAAACTATATGTTTAATACTGTCTTCAAAGAGCATATTATAATGCTTCACATAGACGTTATCGTTAGTTGTACTCTTACCTGGTCCACTGTAATACGATGGTGCCTTACCTGGATGAAGAGTAAGACTTACAGCTCCAAGCTTACGACTGAAATCAACCATCTTCTTGAGTTTCTTTTTCTCAGCATCACGAAGAATGTCATCTGCTAATAGCATAGATTGACCAATTTCTGAATGAGTCTGTAGTGTGATACTGTTCTTATTTGCAAGAGATTTTAAATCAGCCAACTGTTCGTTAGTGTAATTCTGTGGTAAGAATTGTGGTGACGTAAGATGTATTTCGAGAGTATCGAATCCATTCTTCTTCGCTTCTGTGATAGCAGCCCTAATATCTTTTTGATGTACTGCACGCATTCCAATCTTGTATAGTTTATTGTTCATATATTTATTATTATAACAAAGATAATGCTTTTAAAATCATTGGTTTTGCAATAGGAGAAATTTCTACGTTATCTAAAACATCAATACTGATGAATTCTGCTCCAAGCGAATCTTCTCCATCTGCCACTGTTTTAATATTTTCTGAAGAAATAGTGACAATAAAATATGTACCGAAGTGACGAAAAGGTTTACCCATATAGTCAGGGGTCGTGTATTCATTTTCTGATAAAAATGTTTGACTAGTTAACTCGCATCCAACCTCTTCAATAAATTCTCTCTTCAAACCTTCTTCCATTGTTTCACCTTGTTCCATTCTTCCTCCTGGTAAATCATACATTCCTTCATATGGTCCACGTGATTTTTTGATCATCAAAACTGAATTATTTTTAATATAGATTCCGTAGACACCAGTATGAGAATATTCTTGTTTTATTTCTGTATTCATAGTAAAAGTATACCATTTTAAAGTTTAATAATATCTTCAAACTGTTTGATGGTGTTTGAATAATTCCTGCAAGAGCCTTCTTTTCCTTCGCTAAGTGCCGCCCCATAGTTTCTCAGCATTGCAACATAGACACCAAGAGTAATTCTTTCTTTATAATGTGTAACGTTCTTGTCTTTATAAAAATCTAACACAGCTTTTACAGTAGCTTCTCTATTTGGACAAAATAAAACAACTCTTCCGACATCTAAGAAGTGATCACCAATTCTCGCACGTTCCCAATCTATAATACCTGAAATTTTTCCATCTTTAATAAAAAGATTATCATTCCCAAAATCACCATGAGTTAACTCTCGAATATTTCCAGAATAATTAACTAAGGTTTCTATTTTTTTAATTAAATAATCAAGGAAATTTTGATTAAAATATGGTATTAATTTTACTGTTTCCCAGTTAATGATATTTTTACTCTGATACATACCTTTCAGATATTCATCAAAGGTACTGTACGTAGTATCCAACCCAATTTCGAATTCTCCGAAATTTGTGTAATCTTTTGGGATTTCTATATCTTTAATTTTTTCAATCATTTCAAACTGAGCATATAATGAAGTAAAATTATCACGTTTATATTGCTCTTTAGGTGTTTCTCCTTCAATTTTTTCTGAAGTACAATAGAAAATATCATCATTATAATTTCCAATATTATATATTTTTGGTATTACTATTTCCTCACTTGAAAAATGTTCATATGCGTAGAGATCTTTCAAAAAACCTCGATTATTTTTATTAAATCTAACGATATAGTTTTTTTCATTAAGAGAATAAGAGAAAGCTTCAGAATGTTTACCTCCTGAAATAAAATGTAACTCCATAATGAGATCTTTATGGTGTTGTTCCAGAAAGTTATTAACTTCTTCTGTTGATAACAGTGTTTGCTCTATGCTCATAATATTTTTAAATTATTTATTTAAAAACTCTTTTGCTTTTTCTAATAAAATTAAAGTTCTTGCTTTTCCGAAGTTATCTTTCAATAGTTTTATTTTTTCTATTGCATCATCCATTTTAAACCAAACCAATTGAATACCCCACGCTATTTCTTGTTCTGTAAATTGCGGGGTTCCTTTTTCGCCATCAACTTCAGCAATGAAACAATAATTTTCTTGAGTGTGTTTTACTTCTTTTCCTACACCATGTTCAATAATAATTCCAAGCTCTTTAATATTCTTTATTTTGCAACCAACTTCTTCTTTTACTTCTCTTATTAATGCATCTTCTATACTTTCTCCATCTTCAACTCCACCACCAATCATAAAATACCCACCGTTGGTTGAATAATAATGAAGAGCGACATTGCTGTGTTCATCAAACAACGCAACTCTTGATGTTTTTCTTAATGGTCCATATGACTCTTTAGGGGTTGGCTCCCTTTCTTTATATACATCAGATTCTGTTATTGTTGTAATAATTTCCATATTTATTTCTTAAGCACATTATTATAAATAGAAAAACTCGAAGTATCTTCTTTCTTTTTATTCCTTTCTGTTTTTAATTTGAGTATTTCATATCTAGATTCATCAGTAAGATTTGTTCTAATGAATTCCATATAATCATTTTTTTCTTTATCGATCCCACCAACAAACCATACATCAAACTTCCAAAACTCTCCATTATGTATTGTATTAAGTCCAATGTAATAACCACCAGGAAAACCATCCTTTGGATTCTTAATATAATCACCATAATAAAACCCTCTAAAATAATCTTGCACTATAAGTTTATTTAAAACTTCATAGACTTTATATTTATCAAAAGGTGATAACACTACATATAGATCGATATCACCATGAGCCATTAAATTAACTGAATAAGCACCAGTAACATGTACTTCTCCATATTCAGCTAGTAATTCAAATAACTTAGATTCTTGTAACAGAAAATCACCTTCAGCTTTTAGTGATTCTGCTTTTTGAAATAGTGCTTCTTTATCATTCATTTCTAAAGTATAACAAAATACACTTAAAAATACTTACCCTAATAGAGCTAGCACGAGACATGTTGTAACAACACATCTCGTGCTAGCTGTCAATGGCGGAGACGAGAGGATTCGAACCTCCGAGGGATTTAACTCCCTGCCTCTTTAGCAAAGAGGTACGTTAGACCACTCTGACACGTCTCCTGATTTTTAAGCGTAAAAATCACGTCGAAACGAGCACGATTTCGACGTAACTTACTAGCCTACATCAAAATACTGTAACCCGTATCTTCGCTTAAACTATTATGCTTAACAATGATTCTACCATATTTTACTATCGCTTTCTAATTCAAAAATAGTTATACTTTTAAAATATAAAATAAATATATTGATACTTTATGAAAGATTTTTTGAACTTCATTCGTGAACAAGGTGCCGTTGGACTCGCTGTTGGTTTTATTTTAGGAGGTGCTGTTAGTGATCTTGTAAAATCACTCATCGATAACATCATCAACCCAATACTTGGTATATTACTTAATCAAGCGCAAGGTCTAACAGGTGCATCTTTTGTATTACTTGGTGCAAATATTAAGTACGGGGCTCTTATCAGCACTATGGTCAATTTTATTGTTATAGCAGCAGTTGTCTACTTTGGTGTAAAAAAAATGGGACTAGATAAATTAGACAAGAAGAAATAGCTTAGATAATTACTTACAGGTTTTCAATAAAAAATACTATTGAAATATTTTATAACGAATCTTCAATTTTTCTTTTAAGAAATCTCTTCAGATTTTTACCTGCAAAGCCAATCAAAACAATTATAGAAATCGTAATAATAATGAGCAGCAATTCTGACTTTCTTAGGTGACCGAACACCTCAACTATAATATTTATAAAAACAAACCCAATACCACTGAAAACAAAAGCCCAACATACGCCCCCTAGTGAATTCCAAAATATAAACCTCCCAGTTGTAATGCTAGACATTCCAAGACTAAAAGGTACCACATGTCTAAACCCATACATGAATCTCATCAAAAACGCTAATCTCTCAGGGTATTTATTCACTAGTGCTACAGGTTTACCAACAAATTTTTTAAATTTTGGATATTTATTAAAGATTTTTTCTCCCTTATATCTTCCCAACAAATACCATCCGAAATCACCTATCGCTGCGCCCAAGAATGCCCAGATTATAACTGTATAAAAAGATAAGTAACCATTGTATGATAATGCTCCTGCGAGTAGAACAACTGTCTCCCCTTCAAATATTGACCATACAAAAACAGCCAAGTATCCATATGTGCTTATAAAATCAAAAACATATCCGTGCATAATCATAGCATTCTACCATGATAAGCACTTCTAGTGCTGGTGACAAAAATATAAATAAACAAAAAAGCGTAGCCACTGGCTACGCTTTACCTTCTTCCGCTCCTTCCTTTAAATTTATTTTTTTGATTTGTCATTCTTACTGAGTCTTTCCACATTCTGTTTCTATCACTGTTATCTTGCTTAAGAGAGCAGACTAAGTCTTGACTTTCTTCACGACAATGACTTAACAAAAATTGAACCGGCGGCACTAACCTCATAAAATCTACATCAGAGAGTAAAGATTGAGGTTCACCCCTACTGACACAAATGATCCCTCCGACTTCATTTCCATTTATATCACACGTACCTGGAAGATGAACCAACTCTAATCCCTGTGTAAGGCGATCTAATAACTGGATCAAACCACAAGCTAAAAAATGATGACCTCCTGAAACAACAACTACAGGAAACTCTTCACGTTCATACCCGTTCATTTCCCCCTCCTGTTTGGACTTCTTAGACCATTTTGCTTTTGATTGGACATCCTAAGATTGGCTTTCCACTGTGCGTTTCTAGAAATTCTACCACTTCCTTTTAAACCTTTACTCTGTATTGAAAAATCAATTACAGGGAACAAGTGAGCGATTCCACTTAAAAAAGAAGTGGCACTAAGTGATATTAATCTTCTCATTACATTATCCCTTTCAAAGTTTTAAACAAGCAAAAACAACAAACTTCCACTAATCTAACATAATACCAGAGTAAAAACAAAACAGGCACCTAAGCGCCTGTTTTATTTTTACTCTGGTATTGAGTACGAGACCACACTATTATTATTAATCAGTATGAGTCTCAATCATTTTCATAATTTGTACAACTTCATCTGGATATGAAGGAATAACTGTTCCATTATAATAATACAATTTCTGCATAGTTGTTTTACCAGCATAATATCTAGCTGTCCCTGGATTTCCTCCACCCAAGTTTCTTCCAATAGCTTCAATTGCTTGCTCATAACTTACGAAGTTATGAAGTTTACATGAACCCCAACCAAAAGGATTATTACCACAAGCTGCTTTACCACCAGAAGACTCTCTAATTGCAATTGCAGGAAGTAATCTCCAATCAAGTCCATATTTTTCTGCGACCATTACGAATGTCATACCTGTACCATTAAGTGGCATAGAACGACTCTTGAAAAATGAATCAATCTGATTAGCTTTCTCTTGTCTAAGTGTATCCACTGAAATCTCTACCTTTGTTACAGGATTGATAGCGAGTGAACCGATATTTGAGGAGAGTGAGACACTCGGGATGGCCATGAATGGCACAAACGCAAGAATCTGACTAGCCTTATAGATATGTTTTATCATAATTGTAGTGATTACGCTTCACCAACGATCCATGACTGGAAAAATGTATTGTAGAAAATAAAAATACCTAATCGGTATTATTGACTTACTACTTTACTATTGTGTAATACAATTATAGCACAATCCATCTACTATGTCAAGCATTACACAATAAAAATGACTAGTTTGTCAATTATCTACCCAATAAAACTCTTATTTAATAGGGTTATCTTGCAAAAGGACAAAAATGTGTTAAAATAGGCTTGCTTTGGATTTTGTTATATTATTTATGTTTTTGAGAATTTTTGAATTTATTTAAGAATTTATCTAACATCTAATTCCTAATCTCTAGTAATTGGCCCTATCGTCTATCGGTTAGGACGTATCCTTCTCAAGGATAAAAGCAGAGTTCGACTCTCTGTAGGGTCACAGAGGTAAAACAAAACACCATAAGTAATAACTTATGGTGTTTTGTTTTAGAAAGCAAACTGCTTGGCTTTCGTGCCGATGTGACGGCCACAGTCATGTTTCAAAAAAGTTTTCTTCCTGACTTTTTGAAACAGACGAGGCGGGGTCGAGAGTACTTATGAGCAACTCACACTTTAGTGTGATTAGCGCAATTAGTAACTCGTGACCACAGAGAATACAGAAGTGAGTATCTTTTAATTATATCTATTATGTTACACTATTTATATTATGATTGATCCAGAATTAAAGAAACATTTACAAAATATTGAGAAAGAGGTCAGAGAGCTTAAAGAAGCCTCCACAGGTTTAAAGTCTACCCTTATACGGGGACTAGTCTATGGTGCTGGATACGTAATCGGTGCTGTTATTATTGTTGTACTAATTGGTTGGATTCTGAATATAGTTGGCATTATTCCTGTGTTCAATAGTCAGGTAACAGAATTCCGTGAAGCTCTCGACCATTTCAGTAAAACTGTACAATAAAATTTTATTCTTTTAGCTTTATTCTTTTAGAGTATCTCCAACTCTTCTTATCAAGTCCCCGTAACTTGCCCAATCCCCTTGCCTCTGAGCTCTTAAAGCTTCTTCATACAAGCTGGACGCCCTTCTGATACGATTCTGCATTTCTTGATTAATTCCAGATTGGGGTACTGTTGATGAATACGTCTGAGTCTTAAGTCCAACTCCACTACCAAAAATTCTCGCTAGTCCGCCTTCTAGTGTTTCTTCCATTGCGATTTTATTTTCATATGCAACTACAACACGTTTCAACTCTGGAATTTTACCAGCCTCGGCTTTTAAATAAAGTGGTCGCACATAAAGGAGAGACTCCTCAACAGGAATAACTAGAAGTGGTCCTTGTATCACTTTTGAACCACCTTGACCCCAAAGAGAAATTTGCTGACTAATTTCTGGATGTTGATTAATTCTTCCTATTATTTGTTTTGGCCCGAAAACAAGTTTATCTTTTGGAAAACGATAAACTAGTAATTTACCATAATTTTCCCCATCATTTCGTGATACCATCCACGCAGATAGATTATCCTTTGCGCGTGGAGTGTATGGAAGCATAGAAACATATTCCTCCTTCTTTTCTCCTGGCAATTTCATAATAATATGACGAGGTTGCATAGGTAAAATAACTCCTCCTACAGGTAATCCTTCTCCTTCCTCTGGAATAGCAGGAATCTCCCACTGATCTTCTTTATTATAGAAAATTTGAGGATCATTCATGTGATAAACGGAATACGCATATGTTTGCAAAGTAAATATGTCTTCGGGGTAACGTAAGTGGGAAGTTAAATTCTTTGGAAATTCTGCCATCGGACGAAATGTTTCTGGAAAAATTTTAGCGTACGTTTTTATAATTGGATCTTCTTCATCAGCTTGGTATAAAGTAATACTACCATTATATGCATCCACTACGACTTTAACGGAATTCCTTACGTAATTAATATTTTTTCCATTTAATTTAAGTGGCTGAGAATAAGGATAACTATTACTTATTGTATATGCGTCGGCTACCCAGTAAATCTTACCGTCTACAATAACAATGTAGGGATCTCTGTCGAATGTAAGAAATGGGGCAACCTTTGCAATTCTTTCTTTAATAGTACGATAATAGACGATTCGACTATCTCTTTCTATATCATTAGACAACAGTAACTCAACTGATTTGAACTTAAACGCGAAGAATATTCTTTTAATAAATGAATTAATCTCAACACCTCCAGTTCCTTCATATGTCGAATACACATTTTCTTCTCCCTTCGGGTAATCAAATTCGAGTGATTTTGTTTTTACAAGAGCATAATCATTTGAAAGCTCTCCGAAATATATTTCTGGCCGTAAAATCTCTAATTCTTTTACGTCTGACTTCGGTGGCAGATCTTTAACGAACAAAACAGGCAATCCTTCTGGCGTAACTTGATTCACTGGTCCAGCCGCAACACCATAACCATGGGTGAATGTCAGACGTTCATTTATCCAATTTTTATTCGGAAGACTAGCAGTTGATAACTCTCTTGGCGAAAGCATAATCTGGCGAATTTCTCCATCAATTATATATCTATCATTATCAACTTCTGCGAATTCATAATATGTTCTTATTTCTTGTAATTGGGAAAAGGTCGACAAGAGTGGTTTTCTGTCCCACAAACGAACATTCTTGATTGTTAAATTATTTAATGAAATGTCTCTTGCTGTAAGTGGTTTATCTCCTGATATTTCTCTTTCTTCAATTTTATCAAGACCGAAGGCCTGACGAGTTGCTGATATATTGTATTCAATGAATGGAGTCTCCTTAACGAGCTCGTTTGGAGTAACGATTAATTTTTGCACAACACCCGGCACTACTACACCAACTAAACCAACAGCAATGTATAAGAATACAGACAATGTTAATAGTGTTAATCTTCCATTCCACGCCCAAAATAATGCAGAAACGGAAGCCAGCAACATCGTAAACATAGAGACCCAAATTATTGTGACCCTAATGGTTGCATCAGTATATGTTGCCCCGAACACCAAACCACTTTGACTTGTGATTAGTGTAAACAAAGAAAGATAAATTCCTGCTGCTATAGTTGCTAAGAAAAAAGCAATCAGAACACCGAGATGAAGTCTCGCACCCCTTTCAACTTGCAATTGTCTAAGTGATAGCAAAGACAAATTAGAAATATTCATGTTACCTCTAATGAAATAAACAAAAGCAGAACCAGCTACAGCCAATAGCGCAATTATCTTTATGATATCAAGACCTCCTTGTAGTACAGGAAGTGAAAAAATATAAAATCCAACATCTTTGTTAAAAATTGGGTCTACTATACCAAACGGTGTTCCTGAAATAAATCTCAGAACTTCATTCCAATTTACTGCAGCTGCCAGTCCTAAAAAAAATGCAAATATCACACTAATAACAACTGCTATTTTTTTAACTGATACATCATCTACTCTCATCGGTATGTTATTAAGCTGAACCGGCAAAATTACTGTCCATGGTATTTTTGAACGAACTGATAAGTAGAAATTTGTCATTAGAAAAATAAAAGCAAAAATACCTACTCCAAAAAATAATTCTACTTTTGTGATTAATGATTTTGTAAATATTTCAACATGATTAACTTCAGAAAACCACCACCAATCAGTAACAAAGTTCACGAAAGTTGAAAAAAGAATAAAAATTATAAAAATTGCTGTCAGCGATGCTTTAGAAAGATATTTTTGAATATTCATAGTGTTGAAGTTAGTTAGTGTTAGATTATATTATTAAATATTGTAACATACTTTATTCACCGCTTTAATGAATTTCCTCAACTACAACTTGACAAATTATTTTAAATACTATAGTGTAAAAAATGTAGTTTATATAGTCCTTTCCAAACACATTTAGGAGGTTTATCATGAGCAAAATTGCTCGTAGTTTTATCGTTGTATTATCCATTCTCGTCACCTCCTTCAGCACTTTCGCAGAAGAGGTCACGAAAAAGTTCGAAATCGGCACTTTTTCCAACAATTCATCTGTTTCATCGAGCCCTGTTTCTGGGTTCAGTGCGAATGGAAGGCTTGGTCTTTCTGCTAAATTCATTGTTTCCAATTTACCAAACTTCGACAGAAACGTTGAAGCTGTGATTGGAGCTTCGTTTGGGTCAACAAAACTAGGTCTTGCGGGAACAAACCTTGGAAATGTTGACTCTGACACGATTGCTGGTGGCATTCGTTACCGTTTTAGCAACGATCAGGTTCAGCCATATGTTGGCGTCGGTGTCCATTTCACCTCACTTGATGGTTCATTGGCAAACAACACCCTTCGTGTCAGTCAACCAAAAAGTGGACTTGGTACCTACCTTGAGGCGGGCATTCGCGGAACTTTTCCAAAGAATGACTTCTGGAACGGCTACTGGAATCTTGGAGTTCAAAGTGTTTCAAAAACACCATTCTCTCTTATGACTACAGCTGGCGCAAAGATGTCAGACGTCAGCACAGGAGAAACTCGATTTGAGATATCCATTGGTGGTAACTTCTAACGGATAACGGACAATCTGTCCTTTAAAAGCCCTGCAACTGCAGGGCTTTTCTTCTGTCTTTTATAAATGTCCTTTATAAAAGACAGAACGGTGCTAGATTTTCTTACAGTACTTTTTTACATAAATTTCACCTTTGGACTATCTCAACCAACCCGCATGTAGCAAATCGTACGTTGTATAGAAATCATTGTTAAATATATCGTTTTTATAAAAGTCATAGCACTTGACACATTAAAAGACATCTGATAGATTACCTATTACCAGATATCTGTTGTTGAGATTTTATCAAAAACATAGATACCGTGCGTTCTTTTTACACAGACCTGTTCATTAAGCAGTGTAGAAGTATGGTTTCATTTTGTTTAGTTTTACTATTTTTTAAGCTACTCAATATGAAGTCAGCATTTATACTCACTCAACATTTTTTTAATACGTTATCTAAAAGAGCAAGTATCTTAGTTGCTATTTTTGTGTTTACATTTATTGGGTTATATATAAATGTATCTGCGGCAACTACAACATATACTTCTAGTACAAATTTTACTGTACCGGCTGGAGTTACTCAGATTTCAGTCTCGATAAGTGGTGGTGGAGGAGGAGGTGGGTCATTGAGTAATTCTGGGGGTGGGGCAAATGGTGGCGATTCATCATTTGGATCTCTTGTAATTGCATCTGGGGGAACTGGAGGAAGAAATGGTGATGCAAATGGTGGCGGCGCTGGTGGATCATTGAATGGTGTAGCTGGTAACAACAATGGCTTTGGTGGAGCAGGAGGAAGTAGCCTTTTCGGTGTCGGTGGTGCAGGAAATATAAGTATGTTTTCTAAAGCATCAAATGGCTCTGGTTATGGGGCAGGAGGAGGAGGAGGATTTGACGGCGGTGGTGGTGGTGCGGCTCAATCTTTTAATGGTGTCAATGTTGCAGTTACTCCAGGACAAGTTATTACCATTACTATTGGTGCCGGGGGTGTTGGAAGTACTGGTGACTCTACTTTCTTTGCGGCGGGAGGTAACGGGTCGGCTGGTTTTGTTGAAATCAACTACACACCTGACGTAACTGCGCCAACTAATCCAATTGCAACATCATCAACTCATACAGCTAATATCAACTCACTAGTCACTTCAGCAACATTTAATTGGTCTGCTTCCACAGATGCCGGAGGTCTCGCTGGATACTCTTTTGTCCTTGATAACTCATCAGGGACAATTCCTGATGACGTAGTTGATACCACATCTACAACAAATTCTCAAACTCTTGTGATTGGTAATTCATATTATTTTCATGTCAAAGCAGTAGACAACTCTGGGAATACTTCTGCTACATCACATATTGGTCCATTTATTATCACTAATTCTTCAGTCGTGATTACAAATTCAGTAATTAATGGAACATATTATGCTCTTATCTTTCCAACAATAGCTTCATCAACTGCATTTGGAATTTTAGGTAATTCAAATATTTTTAATTCAACAACTACATCACCCACTGATTTTACTAATGTAAATCTTACAAACACTACAGTCTCTAGTTCTACACTTTTAAACACAAACGCCACAACTTCAACAATTACAAATTCAAATCTTTCAGGATGTTCAATATTTAATTCAACTGTTAAAAACTACTTCGCTGTCGGATGTAATATCTCCGATTCAATTGTTGACCCTGTGTCAGGTCTGAATGACTTAACAGGAACAACTGTACTAGGTAATTCACAAATTTATGTCTCGGATGTTACTTACTCATATGTATTTGGCTCATATATTGCCACTTCAACAATTGCCTCCTCAACACTTATTAATTCAACATCAACCAACTCAACAATTGCCACATCAACGTTAAATGGTAGTGACGTGGATAACAGCACCCTGCAAAACACTTCTGTAGCGACTTCGACAATTTCAAGTAACTCGTTTATTTCTGGTGGTTCTGTAACAACTGGAATTGTTATTAACTCAACATCAACAAATTCAGCAATAACTGGAGGTGTTGCATCAAGTTCTACTATCACAAATAGTACAACCTCAGAAAGCAATATATTTAATTCTACTCTTAGTAACACCACTATACTGGGTACCAGCTCAACAATATCAAATTCAACTTTGGCAAACATCGTTATTACTAATGCTGTAATCACAAACAACATTATGACTAGTGGTTCTATCATTCTGCCGAATGGAACTACGACGTTTATTGTTTCTACATCGACACCATTAACGAGTTTAGTAAATTATGCACCTACAGCTTCATTTACATTTTCAACTAGTAGTTTAGTTGTAACAATAACTGATACGAGTAGTGATCCAAACAATTCATCACTACCTGACTCATGGACATATAATTGGGATTTCGGAGACACTACAACTGCTACAGGAACATTTGCAACAACAAGCAATAGTCAAATACACGCTTACACTATTCCAGGAACATATACAATCATATTAAATATGATAGACCAGTACGGACTATCATCAACTGCCACCTCTTCAATAACTGTAGCGGGTGCTCCTGATACAACTGCCCCTGTTATCACTCTACTTGGTTCTACACCTGTAACTCTAGTAGTAGGAACAACAACATACACAGATGCTGGAGCAACTGCAACTGACAACATAGATGGAAACATTACAGGAAGTATAGTTACTGTT
>JAIPIK010000018.1 GCA_021734745.1 Candidatus Altimarinota bacterium
AGAAGAGTGAGCGTATACCCTGAACATCTCCAAGAACTTCTTTTGCATCCTCCAGTGATTGATACTTGTTGGTAAGCAAGATTGATATTTTATCTTCACCAAGTTCTTCTACCCCTGTTTCAATGTACTTACTAAGCACGAACTCTATAAACTCCTTTTGCTTATCTTCAAGTGAAGCAAATATCTCTGACTGTGATGAAGCAACTCGTGCTTCTCGTGTAATTGGCTTGATATCACTATTGAAAACATACTCAAGCACATCAAAGATATCACTCTTCTCTGCGTCTATAAGCTTCTGTAATGAAGTAAGTTCGTCTTTACCATAACCAGCTTCATCAAGCTTCTCTAACAAGCTCTTTCTTGTAATCGGGTTACTCCATATCTCTCGTAGCTCGTCCTCACTCTTAAAGAAATCTGGAAGCTTACCGAAGAGGTTCTGTAAAAACTCATCAACAGAAATAGGCTTACCGTCTGCACTCCAGAACGAAGTAGATACCATATGCTGTATCTCAAGCTCCTTTCCTCCATGTAATTGGACCTTTATTTTCTTCTTACATACACAAGGGTTTTTACCACATACAGGACAATCTTCTTTTGGTGGTTTCTCACACTCACAAGGGTTCTTACCACAAACACTGCAAGGCTTCGGTGGGTTGGTCTCACATACACAAGGTAATTGCCCACACTTTGGACAAGGGTCTTCTGCAATAGGTTCACCGTCCCACTCTGGGTCAGCAAAGTGATGATATGCGTCTACGAAATCATATACAGTAAAGAACTCCTTACCATCAAACAAGCGAGTACCACGACCAATAATCTGCTTGAACTCAATCATAGAGTTTACAGGTCTCATCAGTACAATGTTACGGATATTTCTAGCGTCTACTCCAGTAGAAAGCTTCTGTGATGTTGTTAAAATAGTTGGTGTACTCTTTTCGTTATCTTGGAACTCTCTTAGGAACTGTTCTCCTATCTCTCCATCATTAGCTGTAACACGCACACAGTAGTTAGGGTCTGTACTTTTCTTATACTGATTAACCAAATCACGAACAGCAGAAGCGTGGTCTTGTGTTGCACAGAAGATAATAGCTTTCTCACTCTGGTCGGCACTGTCCATAAATATCTGCACACGCTTTGCCTCACGTGCCTTTATCTCAATAATCTTATTAAAATCTGCTTCGGTGTATAATTTACCCTCCTCAATCTCTCCCTCAACGACATTATCATCACTTGTATAGATATAATCATCAAGGGTAGTCTTGATACGCTTTACTTTGAAAGGCGTAAGGAAACCATCGTTGATACCCTCCTTGAGAGAATAAATGTAGACTGGTTCACCGAAGTACTTATAAGTATCTACGTTATCCTTACGCTTTGGTGTTGCTGTAAGACCTAGCTGTACAGCAGGAGAGAAGTATTCCAAGATACCTCTCCAGTTACCCTCATCATTAGCTCCTCCACGATGACACTCATCTATGATAATAAAATCAAAGTAGTCAGGCGGGTATTCACCAAAGTATGGAGCAGACTTTCCCTCTGCGTCAGTTCCACTCATAAAGGTTTGGAAGATAGTAAAGAAAATAGAACCGTTAGTAGGCACACTTCCTTTCTTACTGATTTCTTTTGGACTAATACGTACAAGAGCATCTTCTGCAAAAGCAGAGTACGTAGTGAACTCACCAAATGCTTGGTTGGCTAAGTTATTTCTATCAGCTAAGAAAAGTATTCTCGGTCGTCTTCCTCCATCACGCTGTAAGTTCCATCGTGATTGGAATAACTTCCATACAATCTGGAAAGCAATAGTCGTCTTGCCTGTTCCTGTAGCAAGAGTAAGGAGTATTCTTTCTTTGTTATTAGCTACTGCTTCAAGCACATTGTTTACTGCTATCTCTTGATAGAAGCGAGGCATCTTTGTCTTGTTGATGTCTTCAAAAGGAATAGCACTGAACTTTTCTCTCCACTCGTTTTGTATTTCAAATGTTTTGTTCCATAGCTCGTCAGGTGTAAGGTAAGTATCTACAAGCCCCTCCTTACCAGTCTTCATACAAATACTGTAGATTTCCTTTCCGTTAGAAGAGTAGGTGGTCTCTAGGCTTAATTTCTCTGCGTAGAGTTTGGCTTGTGCCACACCCTCGCCAACTTCCTCCTGTACACTTTTAGCCTCAACTACAGCCAGTTTTATGCCTTTGTAGACGAGAACATAGTCTGCTGTGAGCTTCTTCGCTCTCACTCCTCCTGTCTGTATCTTACCTGCCGTAATGTGATGTTCACGAAGTATCTTAGAACCCTCAACAACACCCCAGCCACAGGCTTTTAGCTTTGGGTCTATTAGTTCTGCTCTAGTTTCAGCTTCGTTCATAATTCTTGACATTATATCACTTTTATAGTTCTCCGTTAAATGCTTTCTGGAGGATACTCTTCTTGAGTTCTTCTAAGTCTTTCAATTTCTTTTCATAGATTGCTTCAAGTTTTTTTGTTTCGTTTGAAAGTTCATCAAGTTTTTTAACAATAACTTGCTGTTGCTCTAACGGTGGGAGATTAACTGGATAATCTTTTACCATTGGTACAGTTAGTTGTGGTATAGATGAACCACTGTGAATAAAACCCATACCACTTATTACGTACTTTAAGAAAGGCAAAATAATAACATCTAGTCTAGGTATTACCACTATTAGTCTTACAGCTGGATAAAATGCTTCTTCTCTTATCTCAGAATAACCAATCGTTCCTCTTGCTGAAATAGTGATACTTGGTTTTGTAACTCTTGCTATGTTTGTATATCCATACAACCCTTTATTCTTTTCACCGTTTGTAAAAATAGGAATACTAAAAACATCAGTTTTAGTTCTAGACATATTATTTTTATCTACGTCACCTCCAGCAAACAAGTCCTCACAAACTTCTCCTAAAGTTTTCTCTTCCCAGTTGTTTTCTTTATTAGTAAATATACTATGTAAATAACTTTCAAAAAGCTCTTTAGCATTTTTAAGATTTTGTTCAGCATTATCCTTTGCTTTAGATATGTTGGTAAAGGATTCATCTAAAACAGATACTATGCGTTGTTGTTCTGGAAGAGGAGGCACTGTAATTTCAAAATTACCTAAATCACTAAACTTTAAGTTGTTAATGTTAGCGCCATCTGACAATGCTCCAATAAACTTTTTATAGGCATCAGAAGTCATTGCATAAAATAAAAAATTAGAATTTAGCGTTACTTTTGGTTTAAGTAAGCCCATAAAACCACCAAACGCATAACCGTAATCATCGTCAATAAGTGCAACTTTACCAAGATGACTTTTACTTCCATTTGCTGTACAAACTATTATCGAACCCTTGGTAACTTTTTTGCTTTCTGGTATTTCAATTTTATTACTAATATATCTTAGGTCATCAAAATCTAAACTATTAGTTTTTAAGTCCACGTTATTTGAACGTAAAACTATATTATCCGAGAAATCAACCTCATCATTTTTAGAGTAAGTAAGACCACGCTGAAAATCAACAACTTCAGATAATTTTTTTATTTCCCAATTAGCTTTTTTCATAAATTAAAACGGGATATCGTCTACATTAATATCTTCGTCAATTTTGTCATCAAGACTTTTAATTATATCTTCAATATCTTTATTTACTTGCACAGGATTTACTATAATAAGTGACTCTACTTCACTCCACATCTCATCATCAAAAATATCTGACCTAGATAACAGGTTTGTTTTATAAAAAGATTTAACATCTTCATCTTCTATAATAGACCTAACTTGAGAATTTCCAAGCAAAGCAGTGGCAAGGCCTTGTATTTGTTCATCAGAAAAAGAATTATACTTTGAGATTCTTCTTATTATTTCGTGCGTTACCATAAAACTACCACTATTTATTAAATTTTCCACAAGCAAGTTCTTTTCTTTTTCAATTTCAAATTCAATAGAAATATCATGTTCCCTAAAAAATGAACTCAGGGTTTTATATAAATAAATTTTTGATTTCTTTTTTTTGCCCCATTCATCTTCTAAATAACTATTGATTTTTCTTTCCGACATCGGACTTTCATAATCACCATCGTTACTAACTATTATTAATTTTTCTCCATCAGGTACAACACTAAGTAATGTTTCCCAATTAATTTCATCACCGTAGCTATTATTCTTTTTACCTGGAGGATTTCCAAGTCTGTGTCTTATAATTGCCATTTCCAGAAATTTATCTGAGTCAACATAAAAAGAAGCCTCAAAAATCTTTCTTACAACCTCGTCCGCAATTAAGCTTTTTGAACTCATATCATTTTCTACTTTTTGACCTAAATCAGACTTAAGTTTTTCCAAAGCCTTTTTCAAAAGAGTAATCTTTTTATATTCTGGGTAATTCTTGAAAATAGAATTCATCTGAATATCAGTTTTTGAATCCAAAAAACCTTTGTATGTTTTTTGAAAAGTATCCTCTCTGTGTCTATAAAATTCGTCATAAACCTGTTTTGTTAAATATATTTTAATATCACCATTTTTAACAAAATCAATCAGTTGATTAAGTTTCTCTAAATCTTCTTTACCTAACCTATAAAAATCTAAAAAGATATTTGAGTCTATAAAAATATGTTTTACTTCTTTTTCATTCATATAAGTTTATGTATTGACTTCAAAATCTCTTCACTCTCTTTATCTAGCGCTTTCATATTCTTCAAGATATCTTCTGGGGAACGTAAAGAAACTTCCTCTTTCTTGTTAGGGTTCTTCGTACTCAAATCAAAAGTATTCTGGTTTATATTTTTTACATCTACACTCCAAGAGTTCTCACTCTCTGCTTTAGTTTTTTGTAAGGTTACAAAATCTGCTAAATCTTTTTCACTTAGAGCATTTGTCTTACCAAGATTTCTATCCAAGTTAAGTTGATAAAACCACACCTTACGTGTAGGTGTTCCTTTTTCAAAGAAAAGTACAACAGTCTTAACACCAGCTCCTGTAAAAGTACCAGCTGGTAAATCAAGCACTGTATGTAAGTTACAATTCTCAAGTAAGAGCTTACGTAAACTCACAGAAGCATTATCTGTATTACTTAAAAATGTATTCTTAATAACTACACCACCTTTACCTCCTGCTTTTAATATCTTAATAAAATGTTGCAAGAAAAGAGAAGCGGTTTCACCAGTCTTGATTGGAAAGTTTTGCTGTACTTCTATGCGCTCTTTACCACCAAATGGTGGGTTTGCTAACACAATATCGTAACGGTCTTTCTCCTGTATATCTGCAAGGTTCTCAGCCAGCGTGTTGGTGTGAACAATGTTTGGAGCTTCTACACCGTGAAGTATCAAGTTCATTGTACCGATAATGTATGCAAGAGACTTCTTCTCCTTTCCGTAGAAAGTTCTCTTCTGGAGTGTTTCCACATCTTTTGTTGTGAGACTTTTACTATTCTTCAAGTAATCAAAAGCTTCACATAAGAAACCAGCACTACCTACAGCACCATCATAAATCTTGTCTCCAATTTTTGGAGCAACAACTTTAACAATAGTAGTAATGAGTGGTCGTGGAGTATAGTACTCACCACCATTACGTCCAGCGTTACCCATATTCTGTATCTTACTTTCGTAGAGATGGCTCATCTCGTGCTTTTCAGCGTGAGTACGGAAGCGTAGCTCGTCAATGAGGTTAATTACTTCACGAAGATTGTAACCACTATGTATTCTATTCTTGAGTTCACTAAAGATTTCACCAATCTTATACTCAATAGTGTCTGCACTCTCGGCACTTGTGGTGAACTTCTTGAGATATGGGAAAAGCTTGTGGTCTACAAAGTCTTTGAGGTCATCTCCTGTGAGAGCGTTATGGTCTATCTTGCCGTTATCAAGCTTTGGTGTTGCCCACGTACTCCACTGGTATTCTGGAGCGATGATATTAGTATAGGTTTTTCCAGTAAGCTCGGAAGCTGTTCTTTTATCTTTTTCTAAGTCATCAAGATACTTGAGGAAGAGTACCCAAGAGGTTTGTTCTACATAATCTAGCTCACTCCCACAACCAGCATCTTTGTGTAAAATATCATCTATATTCTTAAAGGTTTGTTCAAACATATAATTACAATAATAGCACGATTGAGCTACTTTTTCTTTTCAGTTTTATATCCCTTCTTCCAATACTTTTCATATACAACATTAAATAAAACATCAAAAGCCTTATTTACCATTCTCTGGTCTTCTTCTGAGATATTTTTATCATAAACATATGTTATTTTTATTTCTTTTTTCTTCATAAAATAAATCCTTAGTTAAAGGAAACATCTTAACTTTAACTATAGATTATTTATAGTTAAAGTTACTTACTGTGTCCCCATCCAATCTATTTGAAACTCCTTGAAAGCTGGTATGAGGTGTTCACACCATTCTGGGTTGCTAAAATTCTTAGAAGCCTCCAGCAATGATTCTTCGTCATCTTTATACATACTTAACAAAATGGATGTTTCCCGTATGAGATTTAATCCTTTAAGATTATTTGTTTCTTGATAATGATTACTCATTATCTGAAAAGCTTCTGAAAGAATTACTTTCGGGAAAGGTAAGAAGGATTCTGGAATATCTAACATAAAAATCATTGCAACTTTGCCGTGTGTATACTCCAGATATTTACCCCAGATTTGAAATATCTTATTTGCATCACTTAGTATCATCTTGCTCATACCTTTTTAATTGGAAGAACTAATAGAACAATAGCTATAAAATAATACAAATTACTCAAAGGGTAAGCAAAAAGACTACTAATTATTAAAGCCACTATCCCTAAATATCCAGTAAAAGGAAATATAGTTTTGTTAGCTCTTCTTATTGTGTTTACTGAAACAAGATATAAACCAAGCACTAACGAAAAACAGGAAAGAATAAGGAATATGAAATTTTGCAAATCATAAGGAGTATCTTTCATTTTTAGATAAATACCTGCGGGGAGTATTAAAAAAAGGTTTAATGAATCCTCCCCGGTGCAAGCACACGGGGTATCCCCTTCGCTTAATCTAAAGTAAACAGTGTCGGTGCTTGAGTGTGTAATTGAGTGTAGTTAGGAATACCTTGATTCTTTACATAGTTTTGTAGCATCTTAAGATTTCCATACTGTCCGACAGTATTTATGTAGTATCCCATTGTCCATATATTGCCTCCCCAGAGAAATTCTTTTACTTCGGGATTATATTTGAATATTTGTCTTGCAGTCATACTTTTAATTATTTTTACAGTATTGGTAACAGACCTGTTTGGAATTGTTTGAAAGAGAAAATGTACATGATCGTTATCAGTACCTATTTCTAGAAAATTTATTTCATACCTTAACCCCAATTCCAAACACGTCTGTTTTAGGGTCGTAGAGACACCCTCAGAAAAGATTTCTCTTCTATATTTTGCTAGGCAAACTAGGTGATAGATTATGAGAGAAACATTATGTCTCTTTTTGATATGTTCCATGCATAAATACTAACATGGACCGATGCAAGCATCGAGGAATTCTTTCGATTAAAAAACTATAAATTAGAAACTCAAACCCGTCATTTTCACCTCTAAAAACTTCTTTTGTAAACAAATGTTTAACCCTATTTTTTATTTTAGTCATTATTTTGTATTTTTATAAATTATAGAAAATACTGTTTGCCTAAAACAAAATAGGCACCCCAGTGGGGTGCTCCAAACCAATAGACTAGCTACTGATATGTTCCCCACATAGAATGCCTATGCTGGTCACATCAGTAGCCGTGAGAAAATCACGTTTTGTAGAGTCACGATATTGGTTTGGAGCAAGTGCATTATAACACTTCTGTGAAAAGATATTAAGTAAGTGCTAGAATGACAAAAAGCCCTACATTATGAAAATTGATTATCTTTCTTGTACAAAAATGCTCTACTTTGCAGAGAGGTTATTAAAAGATTACTATGAGCTTCCTGATATTGATAAAGATTTTGCAAATCAGTTTGATATGACTACAAAAGAAGTACAAGAACTTTGTAAACAATTTGAGAATGGTAAACTTCTTGTCTGGAATAATATATCAACAGAAATAGAAGACGATTATGGAAACATATCAAGTGAAATTTCATATGATGCCCTTACCATAGATAAAGAAAAGGTAATAAAAGAAATAAAATACTTGAAAGAGAGATATGGTTTACGACAGAATCCTTTTACATCAAGAGAGGCTCTTACATCTATCGTCAAACAGATTGAGTTAGTTCTTAACGAAGAAGAACGAATGAGGGCTGTTAACTCATTCTCTACCTCTGGTTGGCAGTTAAAAAATAAAGACTACACCCTTGTAGACCTTCTGTTTAGACACGCGTACGCAAATGTTGGAGTTCAAACTCTGCCTGTTGTTCTATCTGAATTTCTTAATCCGATTTATTATGATATCCATAGTGAAGAAATATCTAGGAAGCTATCAGATTACATAGACAAAGTACTCTTAGTATCCTCAAATAAAGAAGATTATAAGATGTGGAATAAAGAAGCCGAAAAGTATGTACAGTTACTACCAACAAGTACTCCTTCGGTAACACAACCAAAGAAAAAATATACCACCGACTTAACCTTTCCAGAAAAGGTAAAGTGGGAGAAAGTTACTATAAAAATAAAAGAAGGGCAGGAAGATATTGAAATTTTTTATAATGACAAGTTTATAAAGACTGCAGATTATATTGAGCTTGGTTTCAGTGCGAATAAAAAAGAACACAAGCCAGATATGAAATGGCATCTATTATGTATATTTTCCATACTACAAAGTACTGACATATCAAAAGCTACTGTAAATAATTTGATTCCTATGCTGAACAATCGTGGTAACCGCAAGACAAGCAAAGATAATGTTCATCAAACAAAAAAGAATTTATCAAAAACACTGCAAAATCTTTTTAAGACAAATGATGACCCTTTTATACACAATGGAAATTATTATGAACCTAGAATGAAAATACTACCTGAACCAGCTCTACGAAATGAAGCACTAAGAAGACAAGGAGGCTCATTAGTTGAAAATATAAACTATAACGATATTGATGAATAAATAATAACTCAAAAAAGCCTACTGAAAAATCAGTAGGCTTTTTCTTTTACTTAAACATAATAAACCTATATTTATCATAGAAAATAATTTACTCACTGACTTTTCAGCATAAAGAGTAGGAGATAGTTCTCTAACACTACTAAAAAATAATTATTACTATGACTATAAAAACCAGACACTGGTCTAAAGAAGAAGAGGTAAGCAGTACTTTGAAGGATGCTGATTCACTATTCACCACATATAACATTGCTATATCAACCGCACTATTGTGTGCGGGTTTTGAACTTTTAACCGTAGACAAAAAGAATCCCAAAAGAGTTCAATTTATTTTTAAGAAGAAGAGAGGAATTGAATCTGTTGCAGACCAATATCTCTCAAACAAACTAGAGGTCAAAGCGAGGTCGTTCTTTGACCAGTTGAAAGCCCTCAAGAACAAACTCTATTCTAAATAGTTATGGTCTTGTCAGATGAAGACATCGCTAATTTCCAAACTCTTTATAAAAATGAGCTGGGGATGGAAATCACTAAAGAAGATGCTTACGAAAAGGGTATCAAGCTTTTGGTGTTGATGTC
Organism: Candidatus Altimarinota bacterium; assembly: GCA_021734745.1. GTDB lineage: Bacteria > Patescibacteriota > Minisyncoccia > Phycocordibacterales > UBA5272 > UBA11704. Next base: position 9,598 of record JAIPIK010000018.1, read on the forward strand.
TGCAGTCTACAAACCAATGACTGAAAAAGAATATGAGATGGTAGAGAAACACCGTAAAGATACTCTTCCACTATTAACAAAAAGAATTACAAATATATGAACGAAGAAATTATAAAAACAAGAAAAGAAATAGTTATTGAGGAGGCTGTTAGATATATATCTTTAGGTTTTTCTGTAATGCCTCTCGGTGCAATTTCAAAGGGTGCTAACGGAAAGAAAATAATTGGATATCCACCAGAATGGAAAAAGTACCAAGAACAAATAGTGACTAAAGAAGAAATATCTAAATGGGATTGTGAAAATCTTGGAATAGTAACTGGTAGTGTTTCTGATATTGTTGTTCTTGATACTGACACATACAAAGAGACTTTTGATAAGAAACTTCTTCAATTATTTAATTTACCAATAACACCAATGCAACAAACTGCATCTGGTGGTAACCAATATCTATTTAGACTCCCAAAAGGAATGACTATTAAAAATGCTGTGTGCATTGGTACAAAAGATTCAGGTATTGATATTCGCGGAGATGGAGGAATGATAATCTCTCCACCATCAAGAACTGATTATGGTGAGTATTACTGGATTATAAGTCCCTTTGATGAACCTATTGCTGACATACCACCAAAACTATTAGAACTTCTTACAAAATCTTCAGAAGTGGAATACAAACCAAATAAAACACTACCCGAACTCGCAGGACTCAAAGAAGGAGAAGGAAGGAATAGTGCTATGACATCCTTCATAGGAACACTTCTTCTCACTAGACCTTTTGACAAATGGGATTCTGAAATACTACCTATGGCTCAAGCAGTAAACAATACTTACAGTCCCCCACTAGATAATGATGAGTTTTTTAATATATATAAATCTATAACGAAAACTGAAAGTGAAAGAAGACTAAAATTAAATACCAAAACTAACACTAAGGAAAATGAAACCGAGCAAGTTGAATATAGTCCATCACTAACGCATCTTGAACTAATGACGAAGGAGTTCCCTCTAACTCGTTTCACTATTGAACCATTCTTTGAACAAGGAACAGTAAATATGATTTCTGCTCCACCTAACTCTTGGAAGTCTTGGTTTATATTTCTATTCGCTGTTGCGGTGGCTTCTGGGAAGATTTTGCTAGATAAATTCAAAACTGAAAAGACGAATGTAATGATTGTAAACGAAGAAGACTCTCCAAGATTGATACAAGATAGATTAAAACTTATAGATGCAATAGATACTTCATTACAAATTTATTACCGTATCGCTCAAGGCTCTAAATTAACCAAAGAATTTATTGAGAGTCTGATTAAGGAGGCTAAAGAAAAAGATATAGGTCTAATTATGTTTGATAGTTTACGAGCTGTTCACGAAGCCGATGAAAATAGTAGTACTGAAATGCAAGGAGTTATGGATTTATTTAAGAAGATAGCCAGAGAAAATATAACTGTTATTTTTACTCATCACAACAGGAAGAAAGGAATGTTTAGTAAAGGTGATGATGCAGAGTCTTCTCGTGGTTCATCAGCTATTAACGCTTCAATTAGTGGGCACATATCACTTGAAGAGGTTATTAAAGATGATATGAGGTATTTAATTGTTAAACATCTAAAAAGCAAAGTCGGCGAAAAAGAAGACCCTTTTGACGTGGAGGTGAAAAAAGGAAACGAATCTATAAATTTCTACTATCTTGGTGAACACGTACAAAAAGCAGAAGCTATGAGTAAAACAAAGAATAACATACTTGATATTCTTCAAGCTAGAAAAGAATGGCTAAGCAGAAATGATTTAGTTCTTCTAAAGGCTGGAAGTCTGACTAGTATTACAGCTGTAATTAAAGAGTTAAAGAAAGAAGGCTTAATAGATATTAAAAAAAGGAAGGAAGTGAAAGATTTAGGATTAGAGTTTTTGAATGACGGTAATCCTGTAGAACTTTTATATTCCCTTAAGGAAGACGGTGACGACATAACTGCTGAGTTTAGTTTAGATACCCCAATAGAATTATGGGATGACACCTAAAAACCTACTGGTTAGCTAGTCACTAGTCTATATAGCAATAACTAGTAACCAGTAGGTAACTAACCAATTTATATGTATCCACTTCGTGTGTTAAGTGGATACATACAATTCTAATGTGGATACTAGTCAGAGGTCAGATGACTAGTCAAACTAGTACAGACACAAGTACAACAAACACACTTTATTAGCAGTAAATACCATACAAGCAATCTCAAATGATTTCGGTAAACATATGCATAAAAAAGAAGCAGACGGATTAGAGAAAATATCTATAATAAACCTTAAACAATATGGGGTATTTAGAAAACACACAGTTGTTTCTATAGACTGGAACAGCCATAAAACAAATAAGCTGTTACTTCGTGTTTATATAGCCTTGTTTCTTGATGACATCTCTCCTTTTATTCTTTTTAAATACGAACAAAAAAGCAGATATTCGGACAGCGTTATTCATTTTAAATATAAGGTATATATAACCACAACACCGTGCAGATATGGGGGTAAAAGATTTTGGTTTATTTGCCCTTGTTATCGAAATTTCAAACACTGTGAGAAAAGAGTCGGGACTCTCTACAAACTAGGAGACTACTTTGCTTGTCGTCATTGTCACAATCTCACTTACCGTTCACGCAATGAAAACCACAGAAATAGATTCACGTCATTATTTAATATACTTACGATAGAACAAAAGATTGAAGACCTTTCAGAAAAGACTAAACGATACTTTTATAATGGCAAACCAACACGGAATCAAAAACGTATTGATAAGCTCTATGGTAGAGCACGAAAAAACTATAACAACTATGAAAGAAAAAAATAAAACCTGTTATAATATACACATTGACCCAGTGAGTTTGTGTCCGCGAAAAGTGCGAGTTTTTTATTGAGAAAACGGAGCCCGAAAGGGGCGGTCTGCCAACTGTTTTGCTCAATCCTCGCGATTGCGTACATAACCGCTGGGTCAATCAGACCGTCCCTTTCGGGCTTTTAATATGAAAAATACAAATAACAAAAAAACATACTTCCTTTACGCTCGTAAATCATCCGAGAGCGAAGATAGACAAGTTCAATCTATTGAAGACCAAGTAGACCGCTTAAAAGAACGAGCTAACAATCTTGGTATTTCAATTAAAGAAGTTCTGACTGAAGCTAAGACAGCTAAGAAGCCGTACTGTCGTTCGGTGTTTACAGATATGCTTGAGAGAATTGAGAAAGGAGAAGCTCAAGGTATTCTCTGTTGGGAAATCAATCGCCTTTCAAGAAACCCAATTGATAGTGGTGCTTTAAGTTGGATGCTTCAGCAAAACATTTTATTATCTATTCAAACAATGGAAAGAGAATATCTGCCAGATGATAATGTCCTTCTTTTTAATGTTGAAACTGGTATGGCAAATCAATTCATTATAGACCTTCGCAAGAACTGTAAACGAGGTATGGAAGGAAAGGCGGACAGAGGATGGCTTCCCTCACGTGCACCTTTAGGATATAAGAATGAAAGACTTGAGCATACGATTATTGAAGACCCAGAGAGATTTCATCTAATGAGAAAAATGTGGGAAATAATGTTAACGGGAAACCAAACCCCTCCCCAGATACGGGAAATGGTAAACAAAGAATGGGGTTTTCGTACACCAAAAACAAAACGAGGTGGAGGTGTTGAACTTGCTAACAGTGTTATATACAAAACATTCACTAATCTATTCTATACTGGGATGTTTTCTTGGAATGGTCGTATCTACAACGGCAATCACAAACCAATGATTACTCTTGAGGAGTATGACCGAGTACAGGTTATTCTTGGTAGAAAAGGAAAACCACGAGCACAGACACACGACTTTGCTTTCACGGGCGTAATGAAATGTGAGGTGTGTGGTTCTATGTATACAGCAACTGAAAAGCAAAAAATAATTAAAAGTACTGGTGAACTAAAAACATACATCTACTATCACTGTACGAGAAAGAAAAAAGATATTAAATGTAACCAAAATAACCCAATGACTCTCAAGGAGGTTGAGGGACAAATTGATATTGAACTTGAGAGATATACCATTCTTCCGAAATTCCAAGAGTGGGCTCTTGAGGTGATTAACAGAAATAATGATAAAGAAATTGAAGATAGAACCAAAATATACGAAGCACAACATAAATCACTAACAGAAACACAGAAGGAGCTTGACACTCTTACAAAAATGCGATACCGAGAACTCATTGATGATGAAACTTTCATAAAAGAAAGAGACGAGCTCAAGGCAAAGATTGTAAAACTAACAAGTAATTTAAGAGAAACAGAAAACAGAGCCGACAAGTGGCTTGAACTGACAGAGAAGACATTTAACTTCGCTTGTTATGCTCGTAAGGAGTTTATTCTTGGAGACCTTAACCGTAAGCGAGAGATGTTTTCTGCACTTGGTCAGAACTTTTTAGTAAAAGATAAAAAAATCCATATAGAACCGAATGAATGGTTCGTTCCTATAGAAAAAGCTTATCCTTCGTTGTTATTAGAATATAATCGGCTAGAACTGGACAAAACACTTGATGCTACAAGCCGAAATGAACGTTTCGCCCAAATTATTCTCACTTGGTGTGCCTATCGGGATTTGAACCCGAACTGAGGGTTCCACAAACCCTAGTGCTAACCATTACACTATAGGCACCATCTCACTTAAAACGCTTTCTTATTACAAAACGTATTATGTAATTCTATGTGTGGAGCATTGAATTAGGTCTTTACTCTAACATAATTTTATGTTTTTTTGAAGTGGTGATTCTATACTAGATATCCATCTTATTTTATAGACTGATGTACAACTCGCTGTGGAAAAGGAATAACTATTCCTTCCTTATCAAAAGCTATCTTCAATCTTTTACGCAATTCACCTGTTACGTCCCATTGCTTTAGAGGTTGGGTATCACCAAGAATTTTAATTTCAATAGAAGAGTCAGCAAAATCATTCACTCTTAGGAACTGTGGTGCTTTTATTATATGTTCTTTCCAGAAAGAGTCTTCTGCTAATTCATTCCCAACTCTATTCACAACTGAGATAACATGTTCAATATCAGAACTGTAATCAACCCCTACATTAAGATTAACTCTTGCAAAATATTTTGCTAGATTTGAAACCTTTTTTATTTCACCGTGTGGTACATGATGGACTACACCATCTAAATCTCTTAATGTTGTCATTCTCATACTTATATCCTCCACAAGTCCACATGTTCCATCAAAACAAACAACATCTCCTATACGGTACTGATTCTCCATTATAATAAATAATCCACTTATTAAATCACGTATAAGATACTGACCACCAAAACCAAATGCCAACCCAGCTATTCCAGCAGCTGCAAGTAATGGACCTATTGTAATACCTGCTTCTTGAAGAACCATTAATAACGCAATTGCCCAAATCACTAAACCAAAAGATGTTGAGAAAATTCGTATTAATGTGTCTTCCCTTTTCTTTTCATCATTTTTTGATGAAAAATGATTAGATAATACAGCCTTACGAATAAGTTTTGTAATAAAAATACCAGAGAACTTATGAATTAAATATGCAATAAATATAATTACTATTATCTTAATTCCATTACTAATAATCCACGGCGTAGCAACTTCTACAATTTTTTGAAATATTTCTGACATAATTAATTTAATTATTTAATTTATAAATATGACTATTAAAAATAATCACGAATATAGAAACAGTGAGTTTCGCTTATATTCAGAATACCGTAGATGACATTAATCTGCAAACAAACAAAAACAGTATCACATATGATACTGTTTTTGTATTTGTGCCCGAGACTGGACTTGCCTCTTGCACTGCTGCGCTAGAAACCTTCATTCGCTCTTCGCTCACTGCGGCCAGCGGTTCAAATCCTTTCTAACACAATGAATATAAAAACACAGCAAGGTTTTGCTGTGTTTTTATATTCATGTGCCCGAGACTGGACTTGAACCAGCACGCCGTTGCCAGCGCTACCACCTCAAGGTAGTGCGTCTACCAATTTCGCCACCCGGGCATATTTATTTTTGAAACTTTTAAAATATACACGGATTAGAGTTTTGGAAATTGGTAGACTTCGGACTTTTACCAATTAGTTTTCGTCCTAGTCTGTTGACTACGGACGTCTTCGTCGTTCCCACTCCTCGACACCCGGGCATATTTATTTTTGAAACTTTCACATTACCTTTCTTGTGAAGTATTAAAATACTACCATAAAAGGCTTAAAATAAAAACTCGACCTGTGGTCGAGTTTTATTTTATGCTGTAACTTCCTCTGAAACAACTTCTTCCACTACTGCTTCTGTTGTTGTGTTACTTCCTTTCTTAATTACACGAACGTCTTTCTTTAACTTACGACGTACATCACGAAGAGCCTTATCACGTACATAGTAAAGCTTACTACGACGAGTGCGAGCGCGACGAACTAGTTCAATCTTATCAATCATAACAGAATATAGAGGGAATACACGTTCAACTCCTACACCTGAAGCTACACGACGAATAGTGAATGTCGCACCAATCTCTGTACCATGCTTACGAGCGAGTACCATGCCTTCAAAAGCCTGTAGACGAGTCTTTCCATCAGCTTCTTTAATCTTATTCCACACACGAACAACATCTCCAGATGAGAAATCTAGCTCCTTACGTGAAGGAATGTCGACAGGTGTTAGTTTTATTGTTGTTTTCATAGAAATATCTTAGTAGAGAGATAGTATCACAAAAAATGATGTTTTGCAAGAGGTAACTTATATATTTTATTATATATTTCTTTACTATTCTTTAGGGAAATTAAGTACCTTTAGACACTCTTTCATATCTTTTGGTATTTCTGCAATAATTGTTTCTAAATTTTTACCAGTTTGTTCACACGGAACTTCGATTGTTATTGAGTACGCGTGTAGCATAGAACGCGGAGCCAAATCCTTTCCTTTAGTTGAACCATATAAATCATCCCCTACAATTGGGTGACGTATACCACGGAAGTGCGCGCGAATTTGATGAGTTCTTCCAGTCAAAGGATAGCATTCAACATATGAATAATTCTTTCCATCTAATGCTATAGATCTTGCTAATACTTTATATCTTGTAATAGCTTCACGCTCCTCACCTCTTTGGTCTTGAGAAAACATATCAACAACTGTACGTTTACGAAAATCACTCTTGGCTCGTGCAATAGGAAGTGAAATCATTCCAGTGTCATGACGAATATGTCCTTCTACAATTGTTCTGTATACCTTACGTGCGGTATGGTCACGAAATTGTTTTTTAAATGTAGTGTATGCAACATTATCCTTTGCAAGAACAAGAACGCCTGTAGTGTTCCTATCTAATCTATGAACTATACCCTCGCGATCAGCGTCCCCTATACCATTTACGCCATATGTTTCTTTCATCCAATTTGCAATAGTATATTCATCTTGCCTATCATCAGGGTGCACAATAATCCCTGCCGGTTTATCAATAATTACAGCATGTGTGTTCTCAAAGAGAATTGGGAATTTCATATTGTGAATACTAGCAGAAATATGATGTATATGCGAGGATTGTATGTCCTGGTGTTTGGCCACAAGTTACTAATTGTGCTAATCACACTTTGTGTGAGTTGCTCATAAGTACTTACGAAGCCTCTCAGCACGATTCTCTAATCGCCCTCTCGTGGTTTTGAAAAAGTTAGGAAGAAAACTTTTTCAAAACATTATTGCGGCACACAAAACTAAAAATCTTTAGCAGAAAAGATTTTCTTAACGTTTTGTGCCCTCGGCTGGAATCGAACCAGCAATAACGGCTTAGAAGTCCGCAGTTATATCCATTTAACTACAAGGGCATGGAATATAGAACATACTAGCAAAAAATACTCGATACTGGAAGTTTTTAGTTGTGATAGCTATTGTATAAAATCAAATTTTAAGGTAGTATTATTTCTACAATAGGGTGATTAGCTCAGTTGGTAGAGCAGCGCTTTTACACAGCGAAGGTCACAGGTTCGAATCCTGTATCGCCCACAGAAATTAAAAAAGTGACATCATTTGATGTCACTCTTTTAATTTCTGTGGGCGATTATAAAACTATATATATTACCCTACTCGTACTTAACCTCTCTACCTAACCTGTCTTCCAATTTCCTTCCTAGCATCCTTTTTGCATCCCCCATTCCACATACAACAACCTCACTTTTTCCTATCTTGTGCACAACCATATCCAACACTTCATTAATAGCTTTGGTAACCTCCTTTTCAATAAGATGCTTACCTATTGGAAGCATTTCACCGTCGAACGTAATGTATTCATCTTGTATACAAATGTGATGTATCATAAGCTAAGTATATCTTACTTAGTAAAAAAATAGACACTAATAAGAACAACCACTCCTAATATCCATAAAACTTTATCTGCTTTTCTTATAATAAAATCTTTTGCTTTAACACCATACTTATCAGAAAAGTATGCTACAAGAAAAAATCTTGCCCCTCTTCCAATAATTGAAGCTGACACAAAAGTAAATATATTAAGTGAAAATAGTCCTGCACCAATAGTAAACACTTTATATGGAATCGGTGTAAATGCTGCAACTAAAATAGAAATAAATGCATGATTATTAAACTGCTCTCCAACAATCTTTATTTGATTTTCTAAACCATATAACTTCACTATAGGTTCTCCGATTTGAGTGTAGAAGAGTAAACCAATAAAATATCCAAAGATTCCACCTACAACTGAGCCAAGTGTTGAAATACTAGCAATACGTATCCATGAAACCTTTAAACCGTGAGAAAGAATTGCAATAATAAGAACATCTACTGGAACAAGAAAAAAGGATGACTCTGCAAAAGCTACTGCGAATAAATACAACTCTCTGTGTTTATTCTTAGCGAATGATTCAGTCCAAATTACTAGTTTATTTACCATTGTGATAATTTCCTATCTTAATCTCGTACCATTAATTAATGGTTTAGATGGATTAAATAATGCTAATCCATTTTCATCACTTCCAGCGAGTATCATCCCTTGTGATTCATGTCCACGTAACATTCGTGGTGCAAGGTTGGTTATAAATGGAAATTGTTTACCAATTAAATCATCAACTGAAACATATTCACGTATACCGGATAATATTTGGCGAGGTTTTTCTTCGTTTAGGTCTACTTGTAACACGTATAACTTATCCGCCCCTTCTACAACAGTAGCTGATATTACAGTTCCTACTTTGATTTCTATTTTTATAAAATCATCGATTGTTGCATATACCCTATCATCGACTTTTACTTCTTCTTTATTTTTGACTAATTCATTGTTTACAACTTTTTTATCACTCACAATTTCTTGATCTTTGTTTACTTCTTCATTCATATTTTTATATTTTAATTACCAGTTATCATTAGTAGTAGACTCATCCCCTTCCTCATCATCGATTTCACCAGTAAAGCACCACGGGCTCACGCCACGTGGCATTATCGCCCCTTAATCTTTCAGATTAAGGTTTCAAACAGCTTTGCTGTTTGCTCACACCTAAGGTGTGAGTGGCGCGTTCATCCCACAGGCTTACGCCATGGGGCAT
>JAIPIK010000003.1 GCA_021734745.1 Candidatus Altimarinota bacterium
CGTTACGAGTATCACCAAGCTGCTTTCCTGGGTTAATAGCTACAATAACGATACCAGCTAAGATTGCAATTGCTGCAACCACCAATAGGATTTCAATAAGTGTAAATCCTTTTTGGCTACGTAGTAGTTTTTTCATAAAAATATAGTGAATTTTATTGTATTCAAACAAATTAAACTTGTAATAATTAAGAAACTGAAACAGAAGCACTTAATAACTCACCTTCAGTTTTGTAAATTTAATATAAATAAAAAAATACAAAACAAAAAAGTAATATTAGTAAGTTATTTTGTTTCAGTAACTGAGCACAAATAACCTACCTTAATTAGTATATCAAATAAAAAGAGCTTTAAAAGTCCACAACTTCCTGCCATGAGGATAACTTAATCCTTGGTGTTGAGGATGCCAATATAACATTTATTTTACTTGTGGCAATACCACTCACCCCTTTTGCCTGTATAAGTGGTTGACTACCCGTACTTGTTATTACATAAGTACAGAATACGTCTGGGCTCAGGGTGGTAGTCGCTGAACCCGAAATAATACCAGTATCTAAAATTTGCTGAAGAGCTTCCTCTGCACACGTTGATGCAACTGCTCTTGCTTCGCTTTTTTGTTGTAATTGAAAATTTGTCCTAGACGAAGACAGTCCGCTAAGCAATAAAGAAACTGTCACCCCTAGCCCTATAGCACCCAAGATAATCACTGAAAATAGTGCAATATATCCGCGATTATAGTCCTTTTGAGTTACGGTCATACTATTTGCTTTTTTGAAAATATGTAACATGTGTTGCAAAATTAATGAAATGACACATTACCATTAAAAACTTTACTGTAACTATAGTCACTACTACTGCTTGTAGTAACGTATGTGAGGACAAAACTTATGCCCACACTACCTCCGTCAGTAGTTGATGCAACTACTGTTGTATTAGTAAACAACAACGAAGACGCCTTAACTTTAGAATTTGTAATTGTTGTATAGGTACTGGTCCCCTCTTTTATGCGAATTGTTCCTGATGCTATATCAAAAATAGTAGGATCAAGTATTGCATTATTCATTTTTATCGATAATGTAGAGGATGAACTAGGTGCTAACGGAGCGTTGATGCTTTTTGCATCTCGTATTGTTTGTGTTATTAATTGCATTACCTGTATTCCACTTTGATTAACCTCGGCTATAGTTTGATTTTTTATTCGCGCACCAATAAGAAGTGAAAACATGGAAGTTAATGCAAGCAAAAGAATAGAGCAAATTGAAACATACAGCATCATTTCAATTAGTGTAAAACCTTTTAGTGTTCCGTTCTTGTCTTTCATATTATTAAGGTGCAATAACATAAAAGTTATTTGTTGCATTACGGTTTACTGCATAAACTAAATTTGTTGAAGTTGCATAGGTAATACCATATAATGGACTACTACCTAAAATATCGAGTGAGGTTCCATAAATAACTGGCTTGGTGCTACTTGATACGTCGTATACTTTAAATTCTTTGTTAATATCTGCGGTCGCCACAAAAACAAATCTTCCTTTATTCCCTAAAAAGTTTGCAATGTCGTTAAATGCATCAGCAACAGAAGTAACACTCTTTAATACTGGTGCTGTTAAACTAGAAATATCAACTACATAAAGATCTTTACCTTGTCCAACATATGCATAATTCCCATTTACTGAAACAGAAGAAACTCCAGGTTGAGCAAATTGTGATATATCTGCAGAACCTTTTAAGTATGGTGCGCTTGAATTACTTATATCAATAATTTGAAATTCTTTCTGGTTAGAACCAGTTGATACATAAGCATGTGTTCCTGAAGCAACAAGTCCGTACCCATCAGCTCCTAAACTCAAAGTACCTAACAATGACGGACTGTTTGGGTTGGAGACATTTATTATCATAAACTGGTCTTGTGCACTGTTTTTTCTCGTCATATACACATTTGTCCCCAAAACAAAAACACCAATACCTTTACTATTACCTGGGGCATTATAATCACCAGCAATAGTTGGTGATGTTTTATTTGTAACATCAATTATTTGTAATTCTTTAGTATTACTGTCTGACGTAACATACACATAATTTCCAGATACAGCAATATTATTAAGTGTCCCAGTTAATGTAGTAGAACTAACAACAGTTGGTGAAGATGAGGAGGTAATGTCAACTATGTATAAAGTTGGAACTGCATAACTAATGACATAGGCATAATTTCCTTGTACCTGTATCTTATCCCCTCCGTTTGTAAGCGTTGTTGATGATACAAGGCCTGGAGTGTACCAAAATTTAAGATTAAGCCAATTAGTAAAGATTCTACTTGATGATATTATTCCATCTCTATGTTCATTTTGCTTCCAGGTAACGGTTGTTGTAGCACTAGCTCGATCTTTATCAATTGTTTTTATCTCAACTTTTCTAGTGTAAATACCAGAAATATCTGTTGTACTAGAAAATGACCATTTATTATTTGAAAAGAGGAGACCATATTGACCGGTAACAAGGTTGTCAAAATCTTCATTACGAATGTTACGAACTGCCTCCATTCCACTTTCGACCAACATAACAGCATTCATTCTCTTACCAGATTCTGCTGTTGCCTCTTCACCATAAAGATAAGCCCCTGCAAATGCGGTTAGAAAAATAACAAAAAGAGAGCTTGCCAAAATTACCTCAACAAGTAAAAACCCTCTGCATAAATTGCTAGTAGTCAACAATTCCTTTTTTATTAATTGTAATAGTTCTTGTTTCATTTTTTACAGATGTTAATATTGTTGTGCCTGTAGCATTTGGCAGTCCGTACATTTTTGAAAATGTAATATCTTTTAGTCCTGTTATTGAAATACTCGATGAAATTGCCTCCACTTCATCATATGACACGTCACGACTAGCATAACTACCACCTTTATAAATAAGTATACTCCCTGTTGCTACATATACCCCCCATGTAGTATCCCCACTCGATGTCTGAGAAAGAACTTGAGCTCTACGAAAACTACCAACTGTTGCATTTGTTGCATTATCTAAATCATTAGTCGAAAGTAAAAGATTATATGATGGTAGTGATATCCCAAGTATAATTGCAATACATGCAACAGATAGCAACATTTCAATTAGTGTAAACCCTTGCACTCTGTGTGACAGTTTCATACTTTTTATATTGTGTTGATACCACCAACTAGACTATAAATAGGTAGAATAACTGCAAAGGCTACAGCAACAACACCCAGCCACACAATCACAAGAAGGATTGGCTCCATAATAATAGTAAGATTCTTTGTTGTAGTATCTGATTTTTCTTCGAGAACTTGGCCTATTTTAAGTAATGTCTTATTAAGATTACCTGATTGCTCACCAGAAAAAACAAGTTGTTGCATTGGTTGAGGGATAAGTTTATCGATCTTAGAATATGAAACGAAACTTTTTTGAAATGAATTTCCCATATCGATAGATTCATTCAGATGCGTGTAAAACTTTTTATATCTAATAGAATCAGATGCTCCTGTAAGAGAATCAATTGCTTTAGTTATCGGGAGACCTGCGTCCAAAAGTGTTCCAAGTAAATACCCAAATCTAGCAACTTCTACTTCCATCATAAGTGTATTTATTCCTGGTATGGCGTACAGGAAAGATTCCCCCATCCATTTAGTTTTTTCGTATATAAAAATAAAATAAATAGCAGTCCCAGCAATAAATATTCCAAGCGGTACAACCCAGATACCATTTTCTTGAAGGAAGAGGCCGAAGCCGATGAGTATTTTTGTAATAAGTGGTAAATCTAGTTTTAAATCAGCAAAAATCTTCGCAAGTTTTGGAAGAATAAACCATGATATTCCAAGTCCTATAACCAAAACAAGAACCATAACAAACGCTGGATACATAAGGGCCGATTTCACTTTTGATTTCAAATTCCTATCTTTCTCTTGCTGTTCAGCGACTACTTTTAGATTCTCAGCAAACTTTCCTGATTCCTCTCCAATGCGCATAAGAGATACAGTGTATCCCTTAAAAAGATTAGTTCTGTCGAATGACTTCCAGAGTGGTGAACCAGCATCTAGCTCAACAGAAATACCTTCAAGGATTTTTTTCATCTGAGGATTTTTAGTATCGCGTGTGATTGCTGTTAAAGCTCCCATTATTGGCATACCTGAAAGCACGAGCATACTAAGATTCTCTATGAAATGATCACGCTCTTTAGTCAGTCCAAAAGTTTCAAAATATCCTAACCTCTTTTCATTTAATTTAAGAACTTTTGGTGTCGCTTTTGCAGGTGCTGATGGTACATCAGACTCGAGCCCTTTTGTTATTTTTGCAGAAGTACTTGTTTCCTCATTTTTTACATCTTTAGTATCTTTATCTTTTAATGAAGGGGTGGCTTCCTCTTTTGTATTCTTTTCACTCAGTACAACTTTCTTCTTTACAGGTATCTCAGATTTTTTATCGGTAAGTTTTGTATTAACTTTTTTTGCTGCCATATTATTTTTTATTTTTCTTTACAGCCTTACTTACACTCTTAGAAGTGGTCACCTTATCTTTTACATCATCCTCTCTTAAAATAAGATCTGGTGGCGGAGCAATACGAACAAGTTCTTCAATTGTGGTAAGACCACTCTTAACCTTTTCAATACCATCCTCAAACACAGACTTCGCTCCTTCTTTTCGAGCTTGTATCCATATTTCTTGAGCAGATGGGCGCTTCACAAGAAGTTCCTGGAGTGTTGGAGTGACTCTAATTACTTCATAAATAGATGTTCTTCCTTTATATCCAGTAAAACCACATGCTTCACATTTCTTTCCTTCGTAAAGAGTAATATCTTTCCCGGGTAAATATTTAGCAACACCTTTTAATTGAGGGGTGTCGAAGTCAGATGGATTCTTTACCACACTATGTTTACAATGGTCACATATTTTTCGTACAAGTCGCTGTGCAATAATAATATTCATCGTCGAGGAAAGAAGGAACGGCTCAATACCCATATCTAAAAGTCGTGGCACTGCAGTTGCTGCATCATTGGCGTGAAATGTGGAAAGCAGAAGGTGCCCAGTAAGAGCAGCGTTCACGGAAATTTCTGCGGTTTCTAGATCTCGAATTTCTCCCACAAGAATAATATCTGGATCCTGACGTACAACAGAACGAAGGCCACGCACAAAAGTAAGTCCAGTTGCAAGATTAACTTGTATTTGGTTAAGACCTTGAACTTTATATTCTACAGGGTCTTCAATTGTTGTAATGTTAGTATCAGGAGTATTCAACATTTTTAAAAGAGAATACAATGTTGTTGTTTTACCAGAACCTGTTGGACCAACCACAAGAATCATTCCGAATGGCTTTTCTGATGCTTCACGAAGAAGATCTTGATTTTGTTGAGTAAGACCAAGATCATTAAATGTAAGACCTTGAACATATGAACCAAGAACACGGAGCACAACTTTTTCTCCTTCTACAATAGGGATAATTGAAGTTCTCATATCAACTGCAATACCTTTATGTTCATAGTGAAGAGATCCGTCTTGTGCAGCATAATGCTCATCAATTCGAAGGGCACTTTTTACTTTTATTCTGTTTAAAACATTTTCATAGTATTCTTTTGGAAGTCGCCCTGCTTCATGAAGTACTCCGTCAACACGAAAACGTATAAGCACAGTAACAGCCTGTGGCTCAAAGTGAATATCAGACGCCTTATAAGTAATAGCGTCATCAAATATTTCCTCGAGAATCTCAGGTGCTACGCGTTCACTTTCTTCAATAATTTTTGAAAAGCGCGTATCGAGTGGCTTTTCATAATGAATGAACATACTCTCTATATCTTCAGCAAGAGAATATGTTATTTTTATTTTTTTGCCAGGGAAAATCTTTTCTATTTCACCTTCCAATCCAGCAGTTGTTGGATTATCTGTGGTCACTGTTAATTCTTTTTCGTCCTCAGTAAAAAGAACTACGCGTAACTTTTTTGCAGCCTCTTCTGGAATTTTACGAACTTGATCAGGAGTTATTGCAGCTGAGTTAAGGTCAGAATATGGAACTTTATATGATTCTGCTATAGCTTGTCCAACAATATCATTGTTAACTACACCGTTACGTAAGAGAGCGTCAATAAAAGTAACCCCTCCCGCCTTAACAAGAGCTTCAGCGTTCTTTATGTCCTCATCGCTAATATAACTTCCAGCAACAAGAACCTCCTTAATATTTTCAATCTCAATCTTCATGTATATACATAAAGTATATCACTCTAAACTAGGTATCTTGTCTACTTATTCACCTTTTATTTTTAAAATTATGAAATCTTCTTCTTCACTCCTTCTACTATTTCTGAAAGAGTACTATTTGATTTAACGAAAAAATCCACCGCACCTAAATCAAAAGCCCTCTTCTTATCTTCCTCTTGATTTAGATTAGTCATAACTATAACTGGAACTTTTAATTTTTTTGTTTGTATTGCTTCCAGAAGACTAAAACCGTCCACGCCTGGCATAATTAAATCAGATAAAACTAAATCAAACTTTTCTTTTTCTAAAATAGAAATTCCCATTTCTCCATTATCTGTAGTAACTACTTCGAATCCTTCATGTGTAAGTTTAAGCTCAAGAGCATGTGCTAATGGCTTTTCATCTTCTAATATTAAAATTTTCTTTTTTGTCGCTTCTTTCATTACAAATATTGAAGACACTATGTCTATTCTCTACAGTGTACAATACTTCACAGTAAAAGACCACATGAACATATCAAATAACCCTTTATTAATAAGACAATTAGCTATATCCTAAAAGGAAGACTGTGGCTGACATAATACTAATTACACAAATATAATATCCAGAATTTACTAGGAATTTTATTTGATGTTTACGACTGTAGTGAACTCCTTCTGTTGTATAAACCATATTAATGAAGTTAGTTGTTACCATAAACCCTAAAGTAAGCAACCCTCCCAGAACTAGTGCAACTTTAAGTGATGAAACTTGCAGTAACTCTAGCATAAGTGCAACAACTGATGCCATTGCACCGTGGGCCAAAAAAGAATAGACGTTAATTTGTATCATGTACATTTTAGACCTTTTAGGCAACTCACTTTTCTCAATTCCTTCCCCCATTAACCAGGCTCTCATGAAAAGAGCCGGTGAATACCACAATGCTCCAAAACCAAAACCAAGTATGGTCGCTATCAAAATAGTCGTTGGTGTAAAAAACTGCATATAAATAAAGTATATCAGAATATAATACTAGCCAAAAATTGAATCTATCGTAAACCTATCACTTGTATTACGACATGAATAATCTGATATACTTTAATTTGTGAATACAACTAAGAAAAAAATAGTAGGCGCACTTTTAGGTTTCATTGCCATATCTATTGTTTTTATATTAATGTCTTTTCTTTCACATACTTTTGAGAATGAGATCAGGCAAATTATTGGACATGATACATATTATAGTAGAATAATATATGTTTTGATTACAATATTTGCAATTGTTTTAGCCCCTGTATCAACACTGCCTCTTATTCCTATTGTTTCAAATGTGTGGGGATGGTTAGTGACTGCTATATTATCGATAACTGGGTGGGTGATTGGTGCTCAAATTGCCTTTTTACTTGCTAGAAAACTTGGGAAACCATTTATTGAAAAATTTTTTTCATTAGAAAAAATACACTCGCTGGAGGGTTACTTTACTCATAAGCATTTATTCTGGACAGTTGTTTTTCTTAGAATACTATTACCGGTCGATCTACTGTCGTATGCACTTGGTCTTTTTTCAAAAATGAAAAGTAGTGCTTTCTTTTTTGCTACAATAATAGGTGTAGCCCCATTTGCTTTTATATTTTCTTATGTAGGTAATATGTCTATTAGACTACAAATCCTAACTTTAATAGAGACTTTAGGGGCGGTTGGTCTTATTTGTGTGATTTATATAATAGTAAAAAAAAGGAAATTACTTTAAATTAATTAGAAAGCTATTAGTTTTGGTTATTTACTTTGAAATAATCTACTAATCCTTTTATGAAGGGAAATACACAACAGCATCCTGATTGTTCATACGTGATTTTATCCATGTTATTAGAAGATTTTTTTCATCTGACGTAAGAGGTTCTGTAGTATATATTATGACTGTTAAGGTGTTTCCATCCTGAGTAGATGTGGAGTTTTCGCTACTTTCTACACTTGATAAAGATAGGTTCCCTATTGCTATTTTTGTAATCTTACTATTAATAGCTTGCGCCTCACCCAATATCTGGTTTGATGTATCGGATCCAAAATAGTTAGAAGTTAGTTTTGCTTCTAATGCTTTTACTTTTTCACTCTCACTCTTCATATTAGCAATAGTATTTTTCCACTCCTCTTCACTTAACGATGCTGTGTCTTGCTTAATTATAAGCTCTGTATTTGTTAGTCCGTAATACTGTAATAAATTTTTGAAATTATCTACTTCTTGTTGGGTGAAGTTTTGTGAAAAGAGTGCAATCTCAATCCTATGAGGATTACTCTTATAATTTACTTTTTTATATATCATTGTATACCCTTTGTCTACAAAATTATCCGAAATATATCTTTCTGTATTCTGATTAAAGTTATTCTCATTTACTAAAACATATCCAAAATATGTAGCTGGAACAATCATTATGAAAACTATAGCTGTAATATACTTCCTTATTCTTACAGATTTTTTCTCATCCAAGTATGTGACTTTTGGCAATTTTAGGTATTTTATTCCAAGAAGTGTAGCCAAACAAATAAATATACAATTTATTATATATAAATATAAAGCCCCTAGAAAAAACTGGGGTTGGCCAGTAGCAATTCCGTAACCAACCGTACATAAAGGTGGCATAAGAGCAGTTGCAATCGCAACTCCTGGTATAACATTATTTTTACCTGGTCGAATACTACCAACAACTCCAGCAAGACCTCCAAAGAAAGCTATTAGTACATCATATATTGTCGGATTTACTCTAGCCAATAATTCAGATTGTACATTACTTATTGGGCTTATGAAAAAATATATAGTCGAGATTGAAATACCAATAATAGTGGCAATTGAAAGATTTTTTACTGACCTTCTAAGAAGATCTGAGTCATTTATTCCTAGCGCCAACCCAAATCCAACAACCGGACCCATAAGTGGAGAAATTAGCATCGCTCCGATAATAATTGCAGTCGAGTTTATATTTAGACCAATAGAAGCTATGAAAATAGCAAAAATGAGCGCCCATAGATTCGCTCCCCTAAAACTAACATTATCTCGTATTGTTCTAACAATTTCTTCATCTTGCTCTTTCCCATCTCTTATGTGGAAGATGTGTTCCAAGAAATTTAGTAATCTTTTTATCATGTGTATAGTAAGTAAAGTATATCAGATTGTCATTTTAAGTGGTGGGGAGGTTGGGGATGTGGGCTTTTTGGGGAGTTCCTGAAAGTTCTAACAAGAAATACTATATAAATTATTCTCTAAAAAGAATTTTAAAATGTTTAATTGCCTTTTCTTTGTTTTGTTCACAAAAATTAAAATATTCTCTATCGTTAGAAATTATTTTCTCTCCAATAATTTCTAAATTATCGTCTATTTCTGGTATCACCATAGGATAAACTCTAGAAAATCCACCTTTGAGTTGATCAAGTGGACCCAAAGAACAAATTGGTTGGTATGCATCATATACTATTTGTTTAACTGTGTATGAAATCGGATTTCCATCGGCAGCTTTTTTGCCAAAATCATCCCAATAAGGAAATAATGTATCTGCATATGGTAAATATTTTTTATACATGGAATGCCTCCATCTTGAGTAGTACATATCACATAATCCATCAAGGGAAACAAGTTGTATGTTTGTATTAACAACTGCATTTAAAGCACCTTTTTGAAAACCATTTTTAGAAACAATAAATCCTGTATTTGCCCCAAAATCACTAACTACTGTCCTGAATGAGTGTATAGTTTCTTGGTCAACCGGTTTATTCCAAAATTTACATTCAACAAGAAAGATTGGTTGATACGCACTTGATGCATCCTTGGCATATACGTCTATCTCTTTTTTACCCCTAACTAAATCAACTACTTTTGATACCTCTGTTTCAAAACCACACTCTCTAAACATTTGTCCTACGCAATTTTGCAAATCTTTCCAATCTTTTGGCACAGTATTAAATATCATAATTCAAGTATAACAAATCCACGAAGAGTCGGTCACCTCGTCTCGTTTTATGAGTACATAAAATAGGAGACTCCTCGACCCCTATTCGACTCTCCACGAACATGACGCAGGTCATGTTCTGTGAGGTAACAAACAAAAATGGCTCAAGCAAATTTTTGCTTGAGCTCATTTTTGTATTTGTGACCCCACGGAGAGTCGAACTCCGCTTACCGGCATGAAAAGCCGATGTCCTAACCGATAGACGATGGGGCCATTTTGACAGTTTGTAGACAATAGTCGATAGCTAATAGTATCTTAGTCTATAGCCACTAGCTAAAAGCTGTAATTTATAAATACTACCACAAAAGTTTACTTTTTCAAAATTAGTGTTGAACTAAATATTTAACTATTTAGTTACATAAACAATAAAATAAACGAACTAATAAGAAATAGTTATAGTGAACTTAGGTATTGGTATGGTTACTGTACTTCCGCTAATCTGTTCTGTCGCAACGAATTCTCCACCTATTTCTACTCTTCCTGCATAATAACTCTCTATATCGGCAATATCAGCGTATAGCTCATATATTTTTGTTCTATAATCACTAATCACCTCATCTGAAATCACGAAAATTGGACCAGAGTTAGTTATTTTACCAGTTGTTAGATCAGTAATTGTAAAATTACTAACTTTACTCACGAGAGAGGTTGTTCCTGTGAGACTGAATTTTAATGACTTCAAGGTTATTCGTGCAGCACTACTTAAGGTGACTGTCCCGAGCTTCATGTGCGTACTAAGTGGTCTAAATGATACATCTGAGCCATTTGAATAACTAGATGAGGTAACACTTTGTAGTTGAATATATCCAGCATTACTTTCACCTGAAGTTGTCTTCACATTTACCTCATATACACCAGGCTGTAACCTTTCTAGACAATTTGTTCCACATGATAATTCAGTATTAGTAAAACTTGTTGTTGCATTAATTGTTTTACCATCAGCAGATGGGAAAACACCCAATGTATACGCTTTCCTTGAACTCTGTAAAGTAAGTGTCACAGTATTAGTAGTAGAACTAAACTCAGAGCCATTAATTGTAAGAGGTATACTCATATTAGCTCCTGATAAAAATATTGCCTGGCCCATTGAATTAATTTGTGGCTTACCAAGAACTGTAGAAACATCTTTTGCTGTTGTTATTTTACAGCCTGCATTAAAATTACATTTTGCGAAAATCGATTCCCCTCCATCTGCTTTTGGTGCTGACACCACAATAGTTCCATCAGATGATCTTGTAATAAAATATCCAGAACCCATCGATGACGTTGCTAAAGTTGGATCAACAGGAATGCTTGGCAAAAATCTAGGAACCAGTGAGTACTTTATTTGATTCAAATTATCACACAGAGATATACCTAATGTACAAAGCTCAATCGGGACACTTGTAGGTAGCGCAATTGGGTAGGCCCCTCTTGAGTCCTGGAAATATAAATACATTGAGCTCAAAAGACTATTTACATCTGCTTGGCGCTGTTCATTTTTTGTACGTGGAACAGTTACGACATTTTGAGTCACAGTCGATGTAGTTACAATACTAGTTGTTGCAACTGGCACTGAGATAACTGTTGTAACTTGGTTATTGTTAGAACTAATACCAGTGGAACAACTCACACCAGATATTGTGCTGAATAAGGAGCTTGATGTACATCCTGCTGGTAGCGATGATGCTGATATTACATTTGATGAACAACTTTGACCTGTAACAACGCTAAACAAAAAACCAGTACTACAACCAACAGGAAGCGAAGATGACACTACTGAGGTAGGAGAATTAACTGTTGTTGGTTGAGAAGTAGAAACAGATACTTGACCACCACATGTCTCATTTCTAATTGATAGTCTTGTTAGTGAGTTGGCTTCTCCATCACTCGAAAGCATCATACTTTTTTGATAATCAGTAACAGCTTTTTGCGTACTTGGACCAAAATATCCGTTCGGAGCAACCATTAGAAATCCTTTTTTCATTAGATAATTCTGCAAAGTCCTAACATCATCATTTTCTGCACCTCTATTCAAATTATATTTAATATCAACACATGATGAATTTTGTGTTTGTGACAAGACAGTAGTTTGTGTTGTATTTGTTACAGAACTAGTTACGGCATTTGACGAAGATGTCTGATTACTATTACTACAAGTCTCATCTTTTATTGCTTTTCTTGTAAGAGAATATACATATCCACCACTTGGTAAACCAATACTTTTTTGATATTCAATTGCAGCTTTTAAAGTACTCGGACCAAAGTATCCGTTAGGTGCGACTGTTAGTAATCCTTTATCCATCAAGAAGTTTTGTAACGTTCTTACACTATCACTTTCATCACCTCTTGTGAGATTGTTTCCAATATCAACACAAGATAAAGCTGATGCACAGGAGGTACTAACTATTAACATGACAATACTAATCACAAACTTTTTCATATATAAAGTTTACCACGTAAGTTATAAAAGTGAAGATTTCTATAATGTTTATTATTGTTTATACTACACAAATGCACATCTATTTACGCATCTTTATAAGAGCGGTAGTTATTCTTTTTGCTTTAATTGGATTTTTTCTTGTGTCTGGATATTCTGCGATGCAATTTGGTTTGACGAAAACTGAAGGAATAGAAGATGTTCAAAGTAGTCAAATTGTAGATTCTGTAGATAGAGAAAAAAAATACACAAGATTTCCCCTTGCACACACCCCAGAGTGGATTGCTTTCAGACAAGCAGTTGCAAAAGATAAAGTGATGATAGATAAAATATCAAAAGAAACAGGAATATCTGGGAGACTTTTATTAACAATATTAGTCCCAGAACAAATGAGATTATTTCACAGTAACCGCGCTATTTTTAAAAGAGCCTTTGAACCTCTTAAAATATTAGGGAGTCAAAGTCAGTTTTCTTGGGGGCTATTCGGTATAAAAGATGAAACTGCCAGAGCAGTTGAATTACATTTAAAGAATACCAAATCACCATTTTATCTTGGGAAAAAATTCGAGAATACTCTTGATTTTAAAACAACAGATATCGACCAAGAGAGATTCCAGAGAATTATTGATGAGCATAATCATTATTATTCGTATCTATATACTGCATTATATATTTCACAAATAGAAAAACAATGGGTAAAAGCAGGGTTTCCTATTAATGACAAACCATCAATCATCGCAACTCTTTGGAATCTGGGATTTGAAAAATCTATACCTAAAAAGGACGCACGGTCAGGTGGAGCTGAAATAGAAATTAATGGTATTTCTTATAGTTTTGGTTCATTGGCTGAGTCTTTCTATTATTCAGATGAATTAGTAGAGTTATTTCCTTAATCATATAAATTAAGACTATTGATAGCATGTGGTGATAAGTAACATTGTATGTTACTGAATAACTCATATACTTAATTATAGAAGCACTTGGTTGGATTAATTATTTAATTAATTTTATAACTACATGAAATCACTACACATAGTGGCACTTACTCTTCTCATCATTAGCGGACTAAACATTGGACTTAGTTCTGTTGGTTTTAATGTTATCGACATGTTTCTAGATGAAAACTCAATACTGGTTAGAGTTATCTATCTTCTTATTGGTGTGTCGGCTATATTTGAGCTTGTTACGCACAAAAGTCAGTGTAAAATATGTTCAATTTAATATAAATTCATCTAAGGTTTTTATAAAATTAAAAATGACCCTAGACTTTTATAGTCTTGGGTCATTTTTACAACTTGTTAAATTTAAGATTTTATTACCTGCAAGTCTCATCTCTGATTGCCTGTCTTGTGATTTCATATAGCATCCCAGTTTGAGAAATACCAGTACTTGCTTGATAATCCTTCACCGCTCCTATTGTCTTGTCACCATAGAAACCTGTAACCTCATTCATATACCCTTTACTTTGTAGAAACTTTTGCAAAATACTTACTTGTGTTGATTCTGCCCCTCTATGGAGATTTCTTACTATGTTTGTACACATTGTACTAGCACCGAGGACCTGACCATTTAAAACATTTGAGGATAGATTACTCTTGATATTTAGTGATGCTCCTCCCCCGTCATAATTATAGTAATCAGCTCCACCACCGTCACCTGGATATGTTGGATAAGTTGGTGCTGGTGCTGGTGTAGATGCTCCATAACAAGGTGTCTCTGCATAATCTGTAGAATATCTAGAACCATTTACACAAGTTCCTCCACTTGTTTTAACGTTACTATAACCACATTCAGTTGTTGTCCAACTGAAACACCTACCAGCGAATGGGAAATTAACCCTAGAATTTCCTGCGTTAAATGGTGAGTTTGATTGTGGTCCCCATTTAACATTTAATACTGTTGGCGCCGGTATTGATGTCGGTATATAAGCTACAAGTGTCATTTTATTTGAAGATACTGATGTTGTTTTTGAAATAACTTGAGCACCATTTGATGCTTCTACGTATGTAAGAGTGACTCCAACCCCTGGCACATCTGCGGTGAGGAATCCTCCTGTGGAAGAGTTCTGGAATCCATTAAACTGTACGGCAACAGAAATATCTGTACCTAGTGAAGATATAGGAATACTGAGCCCAGTAACTGAGGCATTGTAATTTACAACAGGAACAGTTACACCGTTTACTGTCATACTTACGATCGCATCCTCTCCAGTTGTAGTAAAGTTAAGTCCACGAACGATAGCAGATGACCCAGCTTCTGCCGTACTCAACCTGAATTTCGCAATACCAAAAGTTGAATTTCCAAGCACTGATTGTGAAGTTGGGGATGATGATACTAGCACTGGATTTGCCAAAGTAGCTATAACTGGAGAAATAGGAACCCCTGTTGCTGTCACGCTTCCCGATTTATAACTTGTTTCACCAGAATAATATATTGTCATATCTGCAGTCACACTACCAGATGAAACATTTCCAATATCTGAGTAAACATCAAAAGTCATTGTTGCATATGGTGATACCCTAAGCGAACTCTGATAAAAATAATTCAAACCACTGCTTGGATTTCCTATTGGCAGGCCAAAATTATTAACACTTAGACTCGACACACCAGAACTAGTAAAACTACCTGAAAAACTTAAATTCACAGTAGAAGTACTTATAATTATAAACTCACTAGATGTATTTTGTATTGTAAATGAACCTATCTTTGCTCTTACAATGTTTGTAGAAACAGTTTGTGCAACAAAACCTGAAGTACGAGCAAACATAACTGTCGGTGCTACCGCTTGAACTGATGATCCACTACATGTATACTCCCAAACATTTATTAAATTCTTACTACTTACTGCACCTGTACTTGTTCTAAAGTTAGTTGCCATTGTTGATATATCTTGACTAGAAGTTGTAGGGAATACAATTCTACTTGCTGTTGCTTTTCCACTAACACATGCTGATGTACTTACTACACATCCAGTCTTAGCAGAACCATACATACTAGTTTGACACATATCTTTATCATTTCCGAATTCATCCCCATAGTCCCAAACCCCATAACAAGCAACTTCTCCTGACTGCTTACCTGTTGACGAAGGAGACGAACAACTCATAACATTATTTTTTGGACCAGAAGTTGATACTGGAGCAGGTAAATAACCTCCTGTTTCGTTTATATTTACACTAAAGCTATTACTATCCCCTGTCTGTGAATTGGTAATCTTTAGGGTGTTAAGACCTATAGAAAGGTCACTTGTCAATGTAAAGTCACTCTTTTTAATAGAAATCTTGGATTCGGTTGGGTTAAACTTACTTACCATAGAACCACCCATTCCATTTATATACAATTGATTACCGGATAAATTCAATCTAGAGCCAGAAATTGTTATGTAACCATTTTGATCAACTGCTTGCGAAATATACGGTGAAGTCTCTCCGATTATAGTGACATAGTTACCATCTTTTGAAGAAATAATATTACTTGATCCTGTATTTGTTATATAACGATAGAATCCTGGTACCGCATGATAAGACCCTGCAAACATTTTCTTTACATTGTACGATTGAGATACACCAAATTTTGCTGACTTTCCTCTAGGGATAACCCAGTATCCTCCTTTGTCGATAAGGTCTGGTTGATAACCGTACGCTTCAACTGTCGTATTTTGCATCCCCACCCCTTTGTGCCCAGCAAAATCTACTACCCCCATATTAAAGTAGAAATACTGATCCACCACAGGTGGCCAGTTTACATTATTTTGCTTTAGAATTACTAAATCAAAGTCTCCTGCGTTTACCAAAACTGAGGCCTTTGCATTAAGCATTGATTCTTTACTATACGAATCATACGCTAAACTAACTTGTGGACCTTCTACAACGCTAGCTGATAACGATTGATTACTTAGCGTTCCAGATGAATACACTTTATCTCCATTCCATGTACACATAATCGATGTCGAGGTACTTGCAAGATACATATCATTACAATCTTTTATTGCGTAGTCTTTTGTTACCCCTTCTTTTACTACTGAAGGTACATTACTACCTCCAAAATATGCTTTTTCAACTCCCGTAACTTCATCTGATCTTTTATAAGTGACAATTTCCACACCACCCCATGTACATCTTGCAGATAAAGCACTCAGATTATAACCAACTGATCTTTTACATGAATCTATAGCGATCTCTTTTGTCAAACCATCGGTAATAATTTGAGCTTGACTTAATCCATTAAAATAAACCATTAAAGTCCCTGTGATTACTGATGTATCTGTTTTGACCGGAGTATAATAACCCACTGAGGAATCACTAACTGGATTACTAACGCCTTTTATCCCACCACAACTCACTTCCTTAATCTTTGCTCTAGTACTAACCCCAACATACCCTGTTTGTTCTTCTGGATTAGGAGGAAGTATCCCATAATCTTTTTGGAATTGAATAATGGCAGCTCTTGAATTGTTATAATAATTACCATTTGGTTGGTCTTCTAAATAAACCCTCCCTGTACTTGGTGATACAGTAGAATTTAGAAACTCCTGCAGGGCGATAACATCTTTAGTGTTATTACTTCTGCGTGTTATATAGCTAATTGGTGTTCCAATAACAACACAAGCTGACAAACTAGTACTTTGTTCAACATCATACATGAGACTACTTGAAGCACTGTATGTCACATCTGATATTGGGCATCTTTCCCCTGTTAAATAGCTAAAAGCAGAACTTCCTGTACATCCAGCAGGCATACTAGATACTGAGGAGTCACTGTCACACTTAATTCCAGTAAGAGGACTATAACCCGTAACTGAAGAGCAGCCACTAGGTAAAGCAAATGATACTGCTGGTATTATAAATAATGAAACAACTAACGCTAATAAAGAAGTTTTTATAGATTTGAACATGGTATTTAAAATAATGTGGATAATAGGAACAACAAAAGCCAAATAACTTACTGATGTGTATTTTAGCAGTTATTACTGATTAACGGTTGAATGGTTGTGGATAAGTATACTCATGTAAATATGAGTAAATTACTACCTCTTAGCTACATGTGTATACATTCCCACTATATATGTCATTTACTGCTATAATTAACTTACCCATAAATTTCAGAATTAACAACATAATCTTTAAATATACATGAAAAATAAAATACTATTACATACAGTATTATCTACTCTAATTATAACTGGAGTAGCTTATGCTGAGAACGATATATTCCATACACTTGAAACAGAACCGATTACTGAGTCAGAGTCTGTAACAACAGAAACACCTGAGACTACACAAGTACCAAAACCTACTCTAATAAGAGCGGGTGGTGAGGAAATTAGGGAAGCTAGGAGAGAAGAAATTAAGGAAATTAGGGAAGTTAGAAAGGATGAGATTAAAGAAATTAGAAATGAAAGTATTAATCAAGCGAAAGAGCTCAGATTAGACGTTAAAACAAATCTAAAAGAAGAAGCAATGCAGGTTAGAGAGAGATTTGATGAAAAAAGAAGGGAGATGCGTGCAGATATGGCAGACGACAGAGGTGAAATGAAAGATGAAATTAAAGCAATTAGAGAAAACTCATCTTCTACTCCACAACAAAAGAGGGATGAAATAAGAGCAATTACAGAGGAAAGAAAAAAGAATATTGCTGAAAAAAGAGAGGAGTTCAAGCTAGAGGTTGCTGAAAAGAGAGAAGAATTAAAGACAAAAAGAGAATCTGAGCGAGAAGCTATGAAAACAAAGCTTAAGACTATTAAAGATGAGAGGAAAAGAGATGTTGCTATTGTTATACATGATAAATTTCAAGAATTGAATGTAAGAGCTGTAAATCACTTTACAGAAACAATATTCAAATTGGAAGACATTGTACTAAAAGTAAAAAGCAGAATCGATGAAATGGAATTGAATGGTGGTGATGTGGCTGCACTAAGAGTGTCAATTTCTAGCATTGAAGGTAATATTGATTCAACAAAAAATAATATAACTACTCAATCAGAAAAAGCATATACAACTAGTGTAACGACAGAAGATAAGCTAAAAGATGCTACTGATGTGGTTAAAAATAATCTACGTAAAGATATTTCAGAAATTAACAGTCAAGTAAAGGCAATTTGGACAGCTGTAAGAGCATTAAACGAGTCTCTATCTCAAATATAATTACAAGCACTAAACTAAAACTATGACACCTAATACAAAAAACATTTTAATTGTGCTTGTTGGATTAATAGTTGTACTTGGAAGTGTTCTTGCTTACAAGAGCGCTACACATGTTACACCAGTAGTTGTAGCACCTATTGTTGATGTTGAACAAGGTCCTGCGGCAGAAATAAAGAAGGATATTAACGAAGTAAAAATTGATGCGTTTGACGAAGAGTTCAATGATATAGAAAAAGATATAAATAGTCTATAATCGGTATTATTCAAAAAAAAAGAATCGCACCTTAGGTGCGATTCTTTTTTTATACTTCACATGCTTAAAATTATTTCTTATTCTCAGCAATATCCTTTGCGATATTAGCAGGTACAACGTCATACTTTGAAAATTCCATTGTAAAAGTTGCGCGACCTTCTGTCATAGAACGAAGACTGTTTACATATCCGAACATTTCTGACAATGGAACAAGTGCTTTCACCACCTTATCTTGACCCCTTTCATCCATACCTTCGATTTGACCACGCTTTGATGACAAGTTTCCTGTGATATCTCCATAGAACTTATCTGGAGTAACGATTTCTATAGCCATGATTGGTTCAAGTATAACTGGTTTTGCCTTTGCTAAAGCATCAGAAAGAGCCATTCCTGCTGCAAGTCTGAAGGCAATTTCTGAAGAGTCCACTTCATGGAATGAACCATCATACACTTCACACGATACATCCACTAACTTGAATCCGGCCACAGCTCCTCTATCCATTGATTCACGTAGACCTTTTTCTACTGCTGGTACGAATTCTTGTGGAATAGCTCCACCTTTAAGTGAGTTAATGAATTCAAAACCATCATAGCGTTTTGTATTCTTTGGTAAATCTTCCTTTTCAATAGAATAATCAATTGGCTTAATGTTAAGTTTCACATGCCCATATTGTCCACGTCCTCCTGATTGCTTTATGTGCTTCCCTTCACCTGAAGCAGAACTAAGAATAGTTTCCTTGTATGCAACTTGTGGCTTACCTGTATTAGCTTCAACGTTGAACTCACGCTTCATACGATCAACAATAATATCCAAATGTAGTTCACCCATACCAGAAATAATAGTTTCTAATGTTTCTGGGTCTGATGCTACACGGAAAGTCGGATCTTCAACCGCAAGCTTTGAAAGTGCTATACCCATTTTTTCCTGATCAGCCTTTGTCTTTGGTTCTACACGCATAGAAATAACTGACTCTGGAATAACAATTCTTTCAAGAATCATTGGGTGCTCTTCGGTACACATAGTATCTGATGTAACTGTATCTTTTAGTCCAACCGCAGCCGCAATTTCTCCAGCATACACCGTCTTCACCTCTTCACGTTCATTAGCATGCATACGCAAGATACGAGAAACGCGCTCTTTCTTTTCCTTTGTAGAATTATAAATGTACGATCCAGCTTCAAGTGTTCCTGCGTATACACGGAAGAATGTAAGCTGCCCGACGAATGGATCTGACATAGACTTAAATGCGAGGGCTGTGAATGGTGCAGTATCTGAAACATCAATAGTCGCAGACTCTCCTGTTAGAGCATTTATCCCTTTTGGAGCTGCGATATCAAGTGGTGAAGGAAGATAATCAATAACAGCATCTAAAACTAGCTGCACCCCCTTATTCTTAAGAGCAGAACCACAAAACACTGGAAAAAGTTCATTAGCAAGAGTAGCTTTACGCACCGTCTCCTTTAAGACTTCAACAGTAAATTCCTTTCCCTCTAGGTATTGAGTCATAAGGTCTTCGTCTGTTTCAACTATTTTTTCAACCATCTCAGCGCGTCTTTTCTTTGCTTCATCTAGAAGCTCAGCAGGGATTTCTGCTGTACCAACATCTTTACCAAGCTCACCTGTAAACTTCATCTCCTTCATTGTTAGAAGGTCGATAATACCATTAAAATTTTCCTCAGCACCGATTGGCATTTGCATGCGAACTGCTTTCTTTGAAAGACGATCAAGGATGGAATCATAGGCCTTGTCGAAATTAGCTCCCATACGATCAAGCTTATTTATAAAACAAATACGTGGCACAAAAGCATCAGATGCATATCTCCAGTTGGTTTCTGATTGTGGCTCTACCCCAGCTACACCATCGAAAACAACTACGGCACCATCTAGTACACGAAGTGAACGCTTTACCTCAATGGTGAAGTCAATGTGGCCAGGTGTATCGATAATATTGAAACGACATTTCTTTGAAACGTCAGTCTTTGGCATATATGTTGGGCTCCAGAATGCAGTCGTAGCAGCAGATGTAATAGTAATACCACGCTCACGCTCTTGCTCCATCCAGTCCATTTGAGTTGCGCCGTCATGAACCTCACCAATTTTGTGAGAAACACCTGTATAGTAAAGAATACGCTCTGTTGTCGTTGTCTTACCTGCGTCAATATGAGCAATAACTCCAAAGTTACGTGTCTTGTTAAGTGGATAGTCGCGAGCCATGATAATAATAATTAATTTGTTTATTTAATAGTAAAAACGAAGTCAAAAGCATTTTATGTTCCAAAAAATGAAAACAAAAAACCGCTTTTGCAGTAGCTATATGCTACCACAAAAGACGGTTTTGGGCAATTAAGCAAAAGATAATACATGGATACAAAAAATGCACTAAAAATAACCTTTTTGCGAAGAAATTAATCATGTTCACAACAATCTTCTAACTCTTCAATTACGGCCGCCTGCATCAAACCAATTTCCAAGGGAGATAGACCATTCAGAAATAAATTCAATTTTTCTTTTAGGACGGCAAAATCTTTTCTTACACCTTCACCATTTCTTTCCTCAACTATTATTTGTTTTCCAAAAACGTTTCCGTCTCCTTGCAAATAATATTTTTTACTTTTTCTATTGACCCGCAACTCCTCAACAGTTGCCCTTTGTTCAATTATGGAAAGAAAAACGGTAACCGCATCTCCATTTAGGAAGTAAAAATAAAAACTAATGAACTCAAAATAAACCAAAACCCTAAAAACAGTACAGGAAGAGACCGCTCCTCCAATTTGAACTGGTGGATCTAGTCTTACACCACTCCTTATTTCACACCCTTCTTCATTTATCATATATCCCCCTCGTTATAAAGAACTACGAATTAGAGTTATATACTACATCTTATGGGAATTAAATGCAAAATACTATTTATGTTGTAAAAATTACGATAATAGAGTAGTATCGCAGATAGAAGCACCTACCGAACAACAACTAAGGAGTTAAAATCATGGCAGATAGAGTAAAAGGGAAAGTAATACAACGAAGTGCAACATCGTTTAAGCAGAAAAAATTGAGAAATCTAGCAGATGACGAGTGGGCAGTGTACAGCACAGATCCAATAATTTTATCTCAAATAAATGGTGAATTATCTTACCCGATTGAAGAAATGATTACTTACAGGAGAAGACAGATTCCTGTTCGTATAGTACCTTTTTATGTTGTTGAATTTCTGAAAAACAATAGGTCTAATCACCCTAATTATATTTCATTTCATAGAAGAAAACGTTCTGGAGTATCGAGTGTTAGTCAGGAATACGGACTTTGGAATGCGTGGCAAGAAGAAGGTAAAGCCACACCAAATGCATTTCTAAAAAAGGTATTCAAAAACTGGGGAATATAATCAAAAATGAGCTCGCACAAAGCGAGCTTTTCTTTTTTCATATCAAAAATCCGAAGATATTTCTTCGGTTGTTACCATATACATTATTTACACAAATTGTACTTGTCCTTTCATATAGAATGCTATATGAACTAGGATTTTCTTTTGTAACTTTCTTTTGTCACACTCTAGCTCTTGCGAGGCTTTTGTTGCGTTACGTTGCAACACGAACTGATGTTAAAGGATCATCAGTTAAGTCCTTATCTAAAACTTAAATAATCGACAAGATTCGTACACCGTACTAAAACGTATGTAGAACAATTTCACATTGAATTAATCCACGACCAGCTTCCGCTAGCCGTGCCTTGTTACGACTTACTCCCTGTCACCGAATTCACCTTAGTCCTAGACAAGCTAAGCCTTTGGGTGCCCCCGGCTCCCTTGAGTTGACGGGCAGTGAGTACAAGACCTGAGAACGTATTCACCGCGGTTTGGCTGACCCGCGATTACTAGCAATTCCGGCTTCATGTGGTCGAGTTGCAGACCACAATCTGAACTGGCGATCGGTTTGAAGGATTGGCTCAGGGTTACCCCGTCGCGACCCGTTGTCCGACCGATTGTATTATGTGTGTAGCCCAGGATGTCAAAGGGACATGCTGACCTGGCGTCATCCTCTCCTTCCTCCCCGTAATTTGGTCGCAAGGCGACAAATTACTAGTCTAAAGTTTTAAAGTCTGTAAAGTCAAAAGGCAGATACGAATTCGTATCAACTTTAAGGACTTTAAACTTTTTACTTTCAACTTGTAATTTGAGCTTCCGCTCAAATTACGGGGCAGTCTCGTGTGACACTTGTAACACACGATAAGGGTTGCGTTCGTTACCCCACTGAAGGGAACAGTTCAAACCACGAACTGACGACGGCCATGCATCACCTGTCCACGTGTCTTGCGAGGGCCATAGTTTCCTTAGGCTTTCACGTGAGTTTCAAATCCTGGTGAGGTTCTTCGTTTACCATCGAATTAAACCACATAATCCACTGCTTGTGCAGGTCCCCGTCTATTCCTTTGAGTTTTAATCTTGCGATCGTACTTCCCAGGCGGTTCTCTTACCGCGTTAGCTAAGCCACATTGAGGGTCGATACTCAATATAGCGAGAGAACATCGTTTAGGGCGTGGACTACTGGGGTATCTAATCCCATTCGCTACCCACGCTTTCATATTTCAGTGTCAGTAATGTCCCAGTAAGCTGCCTTCGCTTTTGGTGTTCCCCATAATATCAACGGATTTCACCCCTACACTATGAGTTCCGCTTACCCCTGACATACTCTAGTCTTACCGTTTCGAATGCTGTTTCCAAGTTGAGCTCAGAGGTTAGACATTCGACTAATAAAACCACCTACATATCCTTTACGCCCAATAATTCCGGATAACGCTTGGGCCACTCGTATTACCGCTGCTGCTGGCACGAGTTTTGCAGGCCCTTATTCATGGGGTACCGTCAATAAACTTCTTCCCCCATAAAAGATCTTTACATACCGAAGCACTTCATCGATCACGCGGCGTCGCTCCATCAGACTTTCGTCCATTGTGGAAGATTCTCGACTGCAGCCACCCGTAGGTGTATGGGCCGTGTCGCAGTCCCATCGGTGGAGGTCAGGCTCTCACCTCTCCTAAGCGTCATAGCCTTGGTAAGCCATTACCTTACCAACTAGCTGATACTGTTTAAGCCGCTCCCGAAGCGTTAAAACTTTACTCTTGCGAGACTATCATGTATTACTCCACCTTTCGGTGGGCTATTCATGACTTCGGGGTGCATTCCTAAATATTACTACCTCGTTTGCTACTAAACTGTCCGTCTTCCATAAAGAACTCCACTGATTTGTATAAATACTCGTCAACTTTGTTCAATACTTCCGTCGGATTAGTTCCGTTCAACTTGCATGCCTTATCCACGCCGCCAGCGTTCATCCTGAGCTAGGATCAAACTCTATTTAATAGAGTGTGACAAAAGAAAAAACAAAAAAATGCACAATTTGTGTAATGTATGTGAAGCGTCACTTCTTGAAGAAATTTTTGAAAACAAAAATCTAATCAAGAATAGCTTCGTATTGAATTGACAAATGACTACAATAACCACTCACTGCTTACCAGTAAGAAGTAGGCCTTATTCTATATGAAGATGGGCACAAAGTCAAGGAATTAGGGGTAGATATTAGTTATTAGATATTAGACGTTAGATTAATAACAAAAAAACTACCCAAAAATAGCAAATGACTATATACTGTAACCTATAAAAGGGCGGTTGGCTCGAGACGGCTCGGCCGCGAAGATGTCTGAGTCTAGTAAGACAAAGACCCAGTTGGTAGCTCATAATAAAACGTGTATATTGTGTGTAGGTGGTAAAATTAAACTATGGGCGGTTAGCTCAGTTGGTAGAGCGCCACATTGACGTTGTGGATGTCAGAGGTTCGACTCCTCTATCGCCCACTAATAATTAAAAGCAGACGAACATGTTCGTCTGCTTTTAATTATTAGTGGGCGATAAGAAAGCCAACTGCTTGGCTTTCGTGAGGAGTTGAACGGGGGTCGAGGAGTCTCCTGTTTCAGGTAATCCTGAAACGAGACGAGGTGACCGACTCCTATATATATCTACTGTAAAAAATTTAAAACTATCTCTCTATTCATGATGATACTTCTCCCCTTTTATAATTGTCATTGCTCTATATAACTGCTCAACCAAAATCACTCTTACCAACATATGAGGGAAAACAAGTGCAGATAATTTCCAAGTGTAATTTGCGCGCTGTTCAATTGCTTTTGAAACACCATAAGCACCACCAATAATAAATATCATTCTACGTACAGAATCAACCATTCTGTTCTCAATCAACTCAGCTAGTGCTTCACTTTTTATATCCTTACCTTTTTCATCAAGTAAGACAACATAATCTTCTTTTTTTAGTAGCGAAAGAATTTTTTCACCTTCTTTTTCTTTTGTACTATCGTGTGCAATATACACCCATTCAATTGGCAAGTACCTTAAAACTCTAAGCTCAAAATGTTTTATGAGTTGAGAACTTGTTTCATCTTTTTCTTTTCCAACACTCATAATTACTATTTTCATTCATATACTCTACGTCAGAATATACACCTACGCAACTAATTTTGATATACTACTCATACAATGATTCTTCTTTCGATTGAAACTTCTTGCGATGAGACAGCTGTGTCCATTGTTAAACGTGTCCGAGGAAAAAATATACGGTTTGAAGTTTTGTCTCACAAAATCCTATCACAGGTAGATTTGCATGCGGCGTATGGCGGAGTATTCCCAGCACTGGCTAAACGCGAGCATGCAAAAGCTCTCACACAATTAATTGCTGAATCTCTTGAAGAGGCTGATCTTTTAACCGAAAGAACAAATACCTACCATTTACCTTCTTCATCTCGAAAAAAATTGGAAACCCTTCTAGAGCGTGAAGGTGAGATGCTATCTGCAATGAAAATTCTCTTTGAGGGGGTGCAGAAGCCTTTAATAGACGGAATAGCTGTAACTGAAGGACCAGGATTAGAACCTGCTCTTTGGGTAGGAATAAATGCTGCTCTTGCAATGCACCTTGTTTGGGATTTACCAATTTACCCTATTAATCATATGGAGGGACATATAGTGGCTGGAGCATTATCTTGTATAGATAATGTTTATGAAGTGTCTACACTAAATTTCCCAGCATGTGCATTACTAATTTCAGGTGGACACACAGAACTAGTTCGTATTTCAAAACTACGTTCATATAAAGTAATAGGAAGAACCAGAGATGATGCTATTGGTGAAGCTTATGACAAAGTTGCTCGTATGTTATCACTTCCATATCCTGGCGGCCCAGAAATTTCTCGCCTTGCTGAACGTTCAAGAAAAGAAGGCCTCATCGTTGATGACGAGTTGCGTTTACCTCGGCCGATGTTACACAGCGGAGATCTTAGTTTTTCTTTTAGTGGTCTTAAAACTGCCGTTCTTACCAGAATAAAGAAACGTGGTCCACTTACTGAAATTACAAAACAAATGATTGCACTAGAGTTTGAAAATGCTGTAACTGACGTTCTTGTTGCAAAAACAAAACAAGCTATGTACGAGACTCGTGCGAATACATTAATTGTAGGTGGTGGAGTTAGTGCGAATACTCATATTAGATTTTCATTAAAAGAACTTGCGGAAAGTGAAAGCTTTGATCTTTTTGTTCCAGATAAAAGTCTGTCTACCGATAATGGAATAATGATTGCAGCTTGTGGACTGCTACATATAGCGAATGACATCTCACCAAAAGTTAAATTAAAGGCAAATGGATCATGGTCAGTTGAGGATTGTTAGGAATAGGCGTTAGACTTTAGAGATTAGATTTTAGATAATACTAATACTACAAATTTTTAAACGAGGCAAAGAAAAACAACATCTTAAGATGTTGTTTTTCTTTGCCTCGTAACCAATTGTGGTGAGCGTGGCGAACTCCAAAGATAAATGCCTTATGTGAGTGCAGTCGCCCACCGCAATTACTTGCGAGTGAGTTCCTGTAAATACTAGTGTACTAAATATTAAAAAAATATCAACGTAAATGGCCATCTTTCGATGACCATTTGCGCAGGCATTTATTTATCTTGTAAGCACACCAATATGCACTCACATAAGTAGTTTACTACTTCTTTATCTATGGAGCAACTTTATTTGCTTCACCAAGAATTTGTCTAATAAAGTCATCAACTTGTGTAGCCAGTTCTGGCTTATCCTTTTTCAACTCTAACAGTATTTCTATTGCTAAAGGTAATTGCTTAGTACTTACGATTGCTCCTAGTACGTCTTGGTCGAACGCTACTGTTTGTCCCTTTTCGATTACATGTGCCTTAGCATCTTTGTATGCACCAGCGTACGCAGCACTTAACATATACCACTTTTGTGCACCATTACATGTAATTGACAAATCATACACTTCGCGTGAGGTTGCATATGCATCTGCAAACTTTTGCTGTATAAGATATGATCGAATAAGATCAAATCCAAGCAATTGTTTCTTCGGGGCATGTATTCTAGCCATTTTGAGTATTTCTTCACCCTTTGCAGCATCACCTATTCCGTTATAGAACATACCGTAAATTGAAAGCATTCGAACATCTTCTTTATGTGCTGGAAGTGATGCATCTATATCATCACGAATAGCTTGGATTTCATTGTTAATTGCCTGCATAGCTGATTGCCTATCTGCATCTGGAGTGCCATCAGGGATTTTAAATTGAGACATACGAACACCCATTTGAAGGAATTGCTCACGAGCCTCCTCACTGCCTAATGTGTTCATCGCAATAGCACTTACGAATGCATCTTGTTGCTTCTTAACCGCATCTGCAAAAGGCATTGTCTGAGCATATTGATTAATGCTCATACCTTCAATAACAAGACGGTTAACAAGTAGTGGGCGATAATTCACATAATACTGAGTTACTAATAACACTACACCAATAACTGGAATCCAAATAAGGTTCATCTGTTCTTCATCGGCATATGACTTTCCGTGAGTATGGATTTTATCGCCACCAGTTCTTACTACAATATATCCGAGTAATGCTGCGAATAGAATATAACTAGTAAGGTTATCGAATACGAATATGTTATGTATGAAGTACCCAACAATAGCTCCAGTAATAATTGCTTTCTCACGAAGTGGTACAGAATTTTCCTTTCTCCAGAGAAGATACAGGGCAACTCCATAAAGAGATAAGTAAGTAATAAGACCCAGTGCACCAGCCGCCACTAACCAGTCAAAAAACACATCATGTGACCTG
The DNA here is from genome assembly GCA_021734745.1 of Candidatus Altimarinota bacterium. Taxonomy (GTDB): domain Bacteria; phylum Patescibacteriota; class Minisyncoccia; order Phycocordibacterales; family UBA5272; genus UBA11704. The sequence goes on from JAIPIK010000003.1 coordinate 28,181, forward strand.
TCATACCATGGTTCAAGGTTACACATTTTTTCTGGCATGAATTTACGAGCAAAAACATAGCTGAAATTGTCTTGTCCATAACCAAGTAACGGTCTCTCTAACCATGCCTCATAACTAATCTTCCACATAGACAGACGACTAGATGCTGTAATATCTGTCGGTGAAATACTAGAAAGTCTTAAAAGTGTAGGAGAAGATTTAATAAATGTAGTATCCTTGAAGACAAAAATAGAACTAATTAAGATTACTGCCACAAGAAGAACTCCTGCAAAAGTATTTCGGATACGTCCCTTTTCTTTATAAGCCATGATACCTAGAGTTATGAAACCACCTACAATAACACCAATCATTGTTCCACGAGTACCAGAGTAGAATAACCCAACTAAGTTAAGTAAAATAAGTGCTGGATAAAACCATGATCTGCCTTTACTTTCCCTTTGTGACCAAAGTAGTGCGCCGATAAATATAAACATTAAACAAAAAATGGCAAAATATGCTGAGTTACCAATTGTCGCATCAAGACGATTATTACTCATGTGAATTGGAAACCTTTGAGAGAACCAAGTTGCCATAGATGGAAACTTTTCTGCTAAGAAAGTCCCTGGTGCCCCCATTAATTGTCCATATGCATAAACGAGAACAATGAGGTTTGATGCTATAAAATACTTCCACATCCTCTGCCAATCTTTAAGAGTTGGAAGCATGACAGTAAGTACAAAGAAATATGCAAAGAGGTGTATGTGTCCTACAAAACCTTCCATTCTTTCAAAATTACTCCATATACTTTTTTCTCTATCAACTCCAAAAATATCAGCTAGAAGAAGAACTACTATAAATGCCAAGTAAGCAATAGTTAGTGGTGACTTTTTAAGATTGATACGATAATTTGTATCTCTAATTGCAAGTACAACCCAACCAGCAAAAGCGACTTCAACTAAAATACGAAAAAGTAAATTTTTCCCAGAAATAAATGGGAAAAATAAACCACTGTTACCTTGCCCCCAACTAAGAACATCAAATATTCCAGCGTCAGCGACATGAAGTACTATAAAAGGAATAACTAAAAGACAACCCAAAACAATTTTCTTAATAATACTTTGCATATATATGAATAACTATTTTATACGGAATAATTACTGTAGTGTAACATATGACTCTATATATTCATCACATTTACTTTACAGTATGGCGTGTTATATTATTTTATTTTTTTGTTAACCAAAAACACCCACATCCGTACGACTGCATATCTGATTCTGTCTCTGTGGCATTGTAAATTATCCCTTTTTCCAAAGCATTATCTGGAATAAGTGAAAACTCTTTAACCTCAAAACCTGGAAACATTTCTATAACCATTTTATAAGAATAAATTCTATGTGCGTTGAACTGTATGCGTGGTTTACCAACAGGAACAACAAATAGTAAATTTCCATCTTGTTTTACTACACGAGACAATTCTTTAACAGCATGCAAATCACCATCCGGGTCAATTTTATCTCCATATCTACCGAGCCCAACATGTTCAACTGTATGCATGCATGAAAGTGATGAGATTGAATTATCTGCAAATGGTAAATGTAATAAGTTTGCAGATTCTGATACAAGATTAGATAAATTTAATTTTGCTGGTCTAAAATCATAAAATGAAACAGGCTTGAATGCAGAAACAATACTAGAAAAATAAAGACTAGAAGATATATCAATATGTTCTTCCGCGTTAATCTCTTTTACTTTTCGCGCTGCCCAAGCAGTGTGATACACGTAATGTGTATCGAATCTTGTGTATGGAATATTTTCGAACAAACATGGCATTACAGAAGAAAATGGTATAAGGAATCTCCCCTTCTTATCTTTACTTATATATTTTATATAACTACTTAAAATAAGAGGAAACTTCATCCAAGAAATAACTTGATAAACTATTCTTTTTATCGATCTTAAAAAATTATACATAGTTTCATATTTATAAACGAGTATAACATGTGTCAAACCTTCAAAAGATGTATACTCAACTTACTAACCATAAAATGGTTTATGAAAAAGAAAGAGAATAACTATGCATTCATAGACAGCCAAAATGTAAATTTAGCCATTCAGTCGCTCGGGTGGAAATTAGACTTTGCACGCTTCCGTGTATACCTCAAAGAAAAATATGGTGTAACAAAAGCTTTTTTATTTATTGGCTATATTGAAGGAAATAATGAATTATACATTTCTTTACAATCAGCAGGGTTTATTTGTATTTTCAAACCAACATTAGAATATAAAGATGGAACAACTAAAGGCAACTGTGATGCGGAGCTAGTTCTTCATGCCATGATTGAGTACCCCAACTATGACAAAGCGGTTATTGTAACAGGTGATGGTGATTTCTATTGCCTTGTGCAGCATCTTATAGAAAAAGAAAAACTTTCCGCCGTTGTTATTCCTAATAGATTTAGATTCTCTGCCCTGCTTAAATTTAAACCATTCCGACAATACTTGCGATATATGAATGATTTAAATAAGTTACTGGCGTATAAAAAGAAAAGGCCCTATGAGGACAAAAACTCATAGGGTGATCTCTTCCGTTGGTGATAAATATATTATATACAAATCAAAAAAAATGTCAATGAAAAAATTAACTAATCCACCACTTTACAAACTTCGAATTAGCAAATTCGTGTCTTTGACATAATTACTTTACAAACTTTTAACTAACTCTATATGATTCCAAAAACTATACATTATTGCTGGTTCGGAAAAACTCAAAAGAATGAACTTATTCTTAGTTGTATAGCAAGTTGGAGGAAACTTTGTCCTGATTTTGTCATAAAAGAATGGAATGAAGAAAACTTTAATACCGATGAATACCCATTTACAAAAAAAATGTATTCTGAGAAAAAGTGGGCCTTTGTTGCAGATTATGTAAGATTAGTTGTTCTAGAGGAAGATGGTGGATTCTATTTGGATACTGATATGCTTCTATTACAGTCACTTGATTCATTAACCAATCATTCTTGTGTTCTTGGTGAAGAAAATCAGGGTGTTATAAGTGCTGGGATGATTGGATCTGAACCACATAATCTTTTTATATCAACATGTAAATCTTTTTATGATGAAAATGAAAAGACTATTACAATACCTCGTGCTCTTTCTTTTATTTACAAAAACTACCCAGACAAAGATTTATTAACTGTATTACCACCAAAAACATTTTACCCATACGACAGTGAACATATCAAAGAATGGCACGGACAAAACCTTGGAAAAGATGTAATGGGGATACATCTATGGAATTATTCATGGGGGCACCCAATTAACAAATTTTTTAAGAAAATTGGAATCTATTCTCTTGGTAAAAAAGTAACTGAAAAACTTGGTATAAAAGAACTTTTGAAGAAGCTTTTTGGGTTCATATAAGAGTTCTTAAAGTTAAAAGTTATAATGTTTATAAAGTAATTACATGAAAATAGAAAAATTTGAGGACATAATATCTTGGCAAAAAGCAAAAACGTTATCTATCTTTATTTATAAAACTTTTGACTCAAATAAAGATTATGCTTTTAGAGACCAAATACAACGAGCCAGTGTTTCGATAATGAATAATATAGCTGAAGGTTTTGAAAGGAAAGGAAACAAGGAACTACTATATTTTCTATTTGTCGCAAAAGGATCTTCTGCGGAAGTCCGCTCTATGCTCTATCTTGCTTTGGAACTAAAATATATTACAGAAAAAGACTTTCAAAAGATGTATAATGAAACAATAGAAATATCAAAAATGCTTTCAGGTTTCATTAAAACACTCGAATCAGCAGACGAACTAACAAGTTCGTGTCTGGACACGCGGCTTGGCCGTAAATAAATTTAATGTATCTACTTTCAACTTTACAAACTTGATAACTTTCAACTACCTCCCTATGCGCTTTAGTATCATAACTCCAACATACAGACGTGCAGAAAAACTGATGCGTGCAGTAGACTCTTTACGTAATCAGACTTACACGGACTGGGAGATAATTATTGTTAACGATTCCCCTACTGATGAATCATATAATAATTTTACTTCTGTAATTGATGACCCTCGCATTCATTATCATGTGAATGATAAAAATCTTGGTGTTAACTATACTCGCAATAGAGCAATTGATCTTGTTTCTGCAAACTCAAAATGGATTATACTTCTCGATGACGATGATTACTTTGCACCTGACACATTACAAACATTTTATGATCTCATATTAATGCATGGAGAAAATAAATGGTTTGTTACAAACCGTGCATATATTAATGGACAACCTGTAACACAATTTCCAAAAGATGACCATGAATACTCTTATGCTTGGCAGTATTTATTGTTAAAAAGATGTAAAGGTGATGCAACTCACTGTATAGAAACAAAACTTATAACTCAAAATCAAATACAATTCTCAAAAAATGTAAAACAAGGTGAAGAGTGGTTTTTCTTCTACCAAATTGGCCTTCTCCAAAAAATGTATTACCACAGTCACAACAGCACAATAACTGACGGCTATGATACTTCATCTGGTCTCAATTTCCGAAAACGCACACGTGAGGAGCGCTTAAATTCACTAACCAGACTAGCCCAGGAAGGCTCAAAGATGGAATTACTACGTCATCCAACTTTTTTACTATATTTGTTAGCTAGATATATTAGTTTAGTTTTTAAATAAGAAAAACCCCACGGAAAACCGTGGGGTTGAGTTGAAACTTTTTTGATTTAATTTGCAGACAAACGAATCTGTTCACTGATCCATTTGTAAGTTTCCGTGAGTCCGTCACGAAGTGGTGCAGACACGGCCCAACCAATTTTTTCACTGTAAAGTGTATTGTCTGAGTTGCGACCACGTACACCAAGTGCCGCTTCCTTAAGATCATGGACAAGAATTATTTTTTTACCAGCAATATCTGCAGCCATTAAGGCAAGGTTATTAATGGAAATCATCTCTTCCGAACCAATATTAAGCGGTTCGGTGCAATCAGAATCCATCAGACGGCGTGTAGCTTCGATGCATTCATCTATATACAGAAATGACCGAGTTTGTTCCCCGTCCCCCCAAATGATAACCTCCCCACCATCTTGCGCAAGTGCAACCTTGCGACACATCGCCGCCGGAGACTTCTCACGACCACCATCCCATGTACCAAGCGGACCGAATATGTTGTGATACCGAGCAATTCTGATTGGAATTCCCCAGTTACGACTCGCAGCAAGATAGAAACGCTCGCTGACCAATTTTTCCCAACCGTACTCGCTATCAGGATCAGCAGGATAGGCAGAATCTTCACGACAGTTCGGATTATCCGGATCAAGCTGATTGCGCTCCGGATACATACATGCGCTTGAGCTGTAAAAAATTCTTGTTTTATTGACGCCCAAAACTTTATTCAATTTATTTTGAACATCAGCAACATTCAGATTAACCATGGCTGAGTTATGCATGATATCTGCATCATGAGTTCCAGTAAAAACATAACCTGCCCCACCCATATCCGCAGCAAACTGGTAAATCTGATCGAAAGTCTGACCGCCTGGAGCCATCATGATTTGATTCAAACCGTAATGATTCCTCAGATCAAAAATTTGAAAGCTGTCAGCGGTAGTTTTTTCGTATTCTGGGTCTTTCAAATCAACACCCCGAACCCAAAAACCTTCCACCTGAAGCCTTTTCACCATGTGGTGACCGATGAAACCACCCGCACCCAGAACCAAAGCTGTTTTTTGCATAACCATCTCCCTAATTAAAGTAAAAGAGCAATACCTACAAATATACACTACTATATTTCTAAGAAAAATGAAATAGCTATTGAATACTTGTTTTGGATTATTATATTTAACTTAATAATTTGTGATATAGTTGTAGTTATATCCTTTATATATAATAGAACTATACTGCAATGAAATTAGAAACATTTGATGATTTTCGCTCATATTTTTTTGATTTTTACACATCAATAAAAAAAGGGCATGAGAAGACAAAAATGAGAGACCATTTAGGACATGGCTTGGATCATGACTTAACTGTTGCAATGCTTGCAGTTTTTATTGCAAAAAATAGAACATTAGCAAAAAAGGCGTGGTGTGCAGCAATGCTTCACTCTGTTGATAGAACAGTTAAGGAGAATGATGTTCTTCACACTATGAAAGAACATTCAAAACATTTATCTCATGCTTTTTCTAAGGAAGAAATAAACGAAATAATAGAAGCGGCACTTAGACACTCTGAACGAAATAAAGACAATCAGAGTGATGTACAAATAACAGTGATGGATGCTGACAGGTTGGCTAATTTGCAATCTGCTGTTATTATTCGTTCTGGTCAGTATAGATATATGTCACCGGTCTTTAATTTTTCTTATCTCTCAGGAAAAGCTAACCCTTCTTCAACTTATGAAAACCCAGAAACAGTAATCGACGGGCTTCGTATTGTTGTTCGTAATTATATACCTCAACTCAGATTGCCAAAGGCAAAAAAACTAGGAAAAATATACGCGTCGAGATTATCAATGTATATAAAATCAATAGAAGAAGATTATGAACTTATTGGTCTAAAAAATATAATACCTTAAAATTGAACACGAACGTCTACATCCCTATTTTTTATTAAAACCCATTTTTTGTAATTCCTTATCAATCTTCAATTTTTTCACCATGTGATGGCTGATGAAACCACTCGCCCAAAAACTAAAGCTGTCCTTTGCATGACCATCTCCTAATAAAAACAAGACGACCTTACAAGAAACCAGATTACTAATCTATCATACATAAAAACTAAGAAAATATTGACTATTTCATCTTTGTTTTATTTTCAGAGTAAAATCAACCTCTTACCAAGAAGAGTTAGTAACGACAATCTCCACAAAAGCCCTTGCGTCCCCTAACTCAGAAACACTTTTAAGATGTTTACCGTCCCTTAAATAAATGTTCGTATATGCTGAGGATAATTTTGTAATCAGTTTCTTATTCTTTATTCTGGCTGAAATCTTTTTTGGTAAATATGCTACTAATTTATGAAAGAAACTTTTCTTCCAAAACATAGAAAAAGTAAAGGGTGTATGGAGAGAAATATAAAGCGTAGGATAGTAGTTCACTTTTTCAAAATAATCAATCATTGACGGGATTAAATCGAACTCCCCTCCTTCAATATCAATTTTTATAAAATTGATTGATTTTAAATCAATATTCGCTTTTTTTAAAGTGGTAGGAAAATCATAAACATCAATATCGTAACTACCACCCTGTGATTTGTCTGAATAATTATAAACACTAGTATCATAACTCTCATCCTTTTTCCATATAGGTTTCAAGCTTGACATTGATGTTGACCCTGGGCCAACATAAAAAGTCTCTCTGGAGTTTTTGTCTGACACCCCAAAATCAAAAGCTTTTATTTTGTCTTTTACATTTATATTTTCTTCAATGTTATTTTTTAAATACTCAAAAGCTAATTTATCTGGCTCAAAACAATAACAAGTCTTAGCAATATGTGCACCATACAGAACTGTTGCTCCCACCCAAGCACCAATATCCATAAAACCATGATCTTTATCTAAAAATCTATCAAAAATATTAAATGTGTAGTCTTCAAAATTATTTTGGTAACAGTCCCAAAAACTCAAAACTCTTTCATCAGTTATAGAGTCAACGGGCTTCTCTGATATAAAAATATTAAATTTATTTTTTTTAATTTGTCTCATTTACTTTTATTACGAATATACCGCAAGGATAAATTATTTATATCTGTTTATTGTAACCATTTTTTTAATAAAATCAAAGCAAAAAATAATTTTTCCACAATAAATTACATTTCAAAAAATAACTCTAACTCTTTAGATATAGACTTTAAAGAAGACAATTCTGGTTTATACCCTAAATCTTTGGCTTTTTGGTTATTAGAATAATAAATATTTTTTGAAATAATTGTATTTTCTTTAGAAGAACTGCTATTGATTTTATATTTTAATCCATATTTCTTTTCCAAAAAGGATAATAGCTGGAATTTTGAAATTGGTTTTAAACTATAAACATCAAAAGAGTCATTTATGTTGCTTTTTTTTATTATTAACTTTATCAATGAAAGTAAATCACTTGCAGATATATAATCTCTTACAATATTTGTATTATTTGTTTTAAAAACTTTTTTATTTTTAATACACTCAACAATCTCTGACATCAAAAAACCAACTTTTGTATCAACAAACTTACTAAAAAAAGCAAACACCCTCAGATCGACAACGTTTAGATTAGACATTGATCGATGCTTGGCTTCTGCATTTATTTTAGCTATAGAATAATATTCTGAGATTTTTAAATTGTTAATGTTTAAGATAGTTTTTGTTTTTTCATTAATTGCCTTATTAAAATTATCTCCATACACCGCACCGCTACTTAGATTAATATAAAGAGTTTTTGGTTTTCTATCTAAATAACTAAGTATCATATTATCAATCTCTTCTGTGACTCTAAAAATCGCTTCGGGAGTTTTTCGTAGTTCTTGAGTGTCACCAATTCCAGTGCAATTGATAACGACATCATATACATGCTTGTGAAGTAGACTGAAATCACAAAGTGTGTAATTTTCTGCATCAGGTATATCTCTTACTATTTTTGAAAGCTTTTCTTTTGATCTCGAGAACAAAAACAATTCATATTTCCCCACCTCTCCAAAAAACTCCACCAATAAGGATCTCCCTATGTATCCCGTTGCTCCAAGTACTGCTATTTTTTTCATGATTTTTATTTTATTTAAAATTAGTGCGACTTAACATAATCTAAAATATCTTCTGGTTTTTGTGCTATCAAATCTGGATTTTCTTTTTTAAGTAGCCTTACGTTGTGAAACCCCCAATTAACCGCTAGTGTTAATATTTTAATGTTAATCTTTCTTGTTTCTTTTATGTCTCCAGTAGTATCAGTAATGAAAAAAACTTGATTATCTTTTATTTTACCTAAGGCATCTTGCAGTACTAGATTCTTTGGTTGTCTATTTTGCCCAATGATTTTTGAAAAAAAGTTTGATAGTCCATTTTTTTCTAAAATTGAATATATTAGCTCACTTGGTGACGAGCTTACTATCCATAATTCCCCCAGCTCTTTTGTTTTAATAATTAAATCTTTTGCAAAAGGAAATAAGTTTACAGACTCTGAATTGTAATACTTTGGAAAAAGTGTGGACTTGAACTCCACCATATCATGCTTTTGTTTATCTGTTAAACCAAGCAATTCTGCTAAGCGTTTATTAATATGCTCTTCGAAACAGGAGGCATATTCTTCAATAGTGATACTTCTATTTACACTAGCGATTGCCTCTTGATTCATTTTAAAAACAACCTGGAGTGAATCTGCAAGTACACCATCAAAATCAAAAATAATTAATTTATTCATAACTAAAACTTAGAAATAATAGCTTTCATAAATTCTCCAAGATCTCTCGGGTGACGAGACGTTATAATATTTCCATCGATAACAACAGGACTATCAACATATTCGGCGCCGGCATTTTCAATATCGTCCTTGATACCGATAATGCCAGTAATTTTTTTTCCACGGACTATTTTTGCAGATATAAGAACCCAAGGACCATGGCATATAGCAGCTATAATTTTACCAGAAGAATAAAACTTATTCAGGAATGCCAGAACCTCTGGAATCTGCCTAACCCTATCAGGGGCTTCAAATCCACCAGGTATCACCACTAAATCATACAAAGAATCATCTAATTTTGTAGAATCAACTAAACCAGCATAAAATTTTATAAGAGTTTCCAGTGGATAATTCTTCCTACCAATTGTAAGAGTTTTATTTCTTGTTGCTACATCAACATCAAACCCCTCTTCTTTCAACCTTATAATAGGATAAATAACCTCTTCGTCTTCAAAACATTGGTCTGTTATAACGACTGCTTTCTTTTTCATAAATTTTATTATTCTAAATTAACTGGTGGTATAATCATATTTTCTAAAAATTCTTCACGATCTAAAAACGGGAACATGTCCTCCAGAGGCTTACTTAAAATAGTTCCATCTTCTCTTTTTAAAGAGGATACTTTTGGATAAAGTGTTTGATTTTGGTCCATAAAAATCTCACACAAAACGGGCCCACTACTGTCTAAAACTTTTTTAACTTTAAATTCTGTCTCATTGTGGTTTTCTATCTTTTCATAACCCAAACCAAAAGCATTAGCAATTCCTTCAAAATCAGGAAAACTTACTCCGGTTTCTGGAGTTGCCGCAACAACATGACCATTAAAAAAAGAGTTTTGTGTATTTTTAATAGCTAAATAACCATTATTATTTAATAAAAATATCTTAATAGGTAAATTATGATGTTTAATTGTTTGAAGCTCTTGCAGGTTCATCATAATACTACCATCACCCGTAACCAAAATAACCCTTTCTGGTTTACCAGCAAAGAAAACTCCAATTGCCGCTGGCAAACACCAACCCATCGACGCACAACCAACATTATAATGAACTCTCTGATCTTTTTTAATTTTTATAGCTTGAAGTGTACCAGTAAACGCTGTTCCATTAGCAAGAACAATCTGTTCCCCTTCTTTCATTAAATCGGACAATACATCAGTAAAATAATATGAGTTTACATGTTCTTTTTGATTAATATATTCGTCCGTTAAAACAGGATACTTAGTCCTCCAGTTTAAACACCTAGTATTCCAATTAGAAAAATTCCCAACACTATCTCCCTTAAGTTGTAAAATCATTTCTTTTATGAATTCTTTTGCGTCGGACAAAATAGGAAGGTCAGGCTTCAGTGTTTTCTTACTTAACTCGTCTTTATCAATATCAACGACGACATTCTTTGCATTTCTGGCAAATAATTCATACTGATAACCTACATTCCACAAATGATTACGAGCACCTATGGTTATTATCAAATCTGCATTCTGAACAGCAAAATTACCAGCCCTGTCGCCAAAACTCCCATGTCTACCAGCAAATAAATTATTATCAGTGGTTACTAAATCGTGAGCAGACATTGCAGTAATAACAGGTATTTTTAACAAATCTACCAACTCACTAAACTCTTTTCTAGCCAAAGCGAGCCTTATTCCGTGTCCAGCAATAATAATAGGTCTTTCAGATTTTTTAACCATTTCTATTACAGCAGACACATTCTTACTTAAAAACAAGCCCTCTGGTTTTATTTCTAAATTTTCCTTTTTGTAATCAAAAGATTCTAGATTTTCAATGTCCACCATTGCATTTTGTACGTCCAAAGGTATGTCGAGCCAGACAGGGCCAGGTCTACCACTTTTTGCCAAAAATATAGCTTTTTCTAAATGATATTTTATTTTTTCTGGCCTAGTAATCATGACGGAGTATTTTGTAATATCCTTAATGGTCCCTATAGTATTAACTTCCTGCACCCCTAAAGCTCTTAACCCAGAAGTGTGTCCTATATCCGCACACTTCACCTGCCCAGAAATATACAATGTCGGAATCGAATCAAGCCATGCTCCAACAACTCCTGTTATTGTATTTGTGGCACCAGGTCCAGTTGTAACTAAACAAACACCAAGATTTTCATTAACCCTAGCATAAGCCTCTGCAGATATTGCACAAGCTTGCTCATGGTGATTACACACATAGTCTATTTTTTCATTAGAACCGAATGAGTTAACAAGGTGCATATTACCACCACCAGATATCATAAATACATGCTTTACCCCTAAATCTACAATGTGATCAACTATAAAATCTGATAATTTTTTCTTCATAAAAAATAAACTAACCAATAATTAAATTAACTAAATCATGCCCAGGAACAGAAACCAAATCTTCCACCGAAAACAACTCTTGTGTATCAATTATATCACCAACATCAAAAATAACTTTCCCTTCCTTATTTATGAATTTATAATTTAGTGGGCAAATAATCTTTTTGTGCTCCTTGTTAATTGTTTTATAAAAATTAACCAAATCTGATGAACGTATAACCTTAATGGTTTTATTGTTAATTATTTTTTTAACTTCTTCATTCTCTTTAATTTCATCATGAAAATGAAGGTAGTCGTACTTATCTAGATCATAAGAAATAGCCTCTCCACTTTCATAACCTTTGTTTTCTCTACCATATTCATCTTTCAACCTAACTAAATCACCCTTATCAACTGGTGTTTCAATTTCCATAACGAAAGAACCTTTATCAGCCAAAGAATGAGTCGAGTGAAAAACCCCTCGATCAATAATTACCCCTTCCATGCTGTGAAATTCGAAACTCGAGTCTAGGGAAGATGTTTTTACTTTTCCATCTAACACCAAAAGAGATGTTTTCTTTTTAGGGTGGCAGTGTATAGATGTTTTTGCATCATTTTTTAAAAAAAGTATCCATACGGCAACAAAATTATTCTCAAACATTAAATACTCATATCCCCACGGTTTATCAACAACCAAACCCTTATAGTCAACTTTATCTTTTTGTACTCGTGCTACGGTACGTTTTAAAGACATGTTAAAAAGATCTAACTCGTTTGGAAAAATTTTTTTAATCATTTTTATTTTTAAATAACCAAAATTCTGAATTTTCTTCACTTAATTTGTTTAAAAATCTATACTCTCTTTCATTATCAATACATTGCCAAAAACCAAAATGTTCAAAAATAGATAATTGTCTATCATTAACTAAACTCTTAAAAATGTCTTGCTCAAGAACGCATTCATTATATGGTGTTAAATAATCAAAAATTTTACAACTTAATGCCATAAAACCACCATTAACTAAACCATCCTGACTTCTAAGTTTAGAAACTGACCTGTACTCTTTTGGTATAGCGCCATCCATTATAAATTCACCATATCTAAACGGTGGCAGAACACCAGTTGTAGTGAGAATCTTCTTGTTAAGAATATGAAAACCAACAAGCTTGTTTATATCTATATCAGACAAACAATCTGAATACGTAAGTAAAAAATCATCATCATTTAAATATTTTTGACACCTAAAAAGACGAGCACCTGTACCGCTATTTTCTCCAGTCTCCACAAAAGTTATTTTCCAATTTTCTTCTTGATTTTGAGTATTATAATCTAACTTATTATTTCCCAGTGTTAATGTAAGATCATTTATATTCTCGTTATAGTGTAAAAAATAATCGCGGATGGCTTTACTATTTGACCCTAATGCCAAAACAAACTCATTAAACCCATGGTTTGAGTAAGCCTTCATTATATGCCACAACAAAGGACGATGACCAATTTTTACCATACCCTTTGGTATAAAATCTAAAGTATCATTTAACCTTATTCCTTTACCACCACACAAAATTACAACTTTCATATAGATTAAAAAATAGATGCTTTTAACATATTCTCACTATACAAAAATTAGCACCAGAGGTCAACATAAAACAAGTGAAGCACTCAAATAAAAAGTTACAAAAATTAATTACTTACTTCCAAATCTTCCAAGGAGCATTACCCTTATTCCACATCTCTTCTAATCTACTTTTATCATGTAATGTGTCCATGGGCTTCCAGAAATCATCATGATGAAAACTCTTTAGTTTATTACTTTTTGCTAGCATCTCTAGTGGCTCTTTCTCAAAAAAAGTATCGTCTCCTTCTAAATAATCAAAAATCTCTGGTTCTAAAACAAAAAATCCTCCACTAACTCTATTTTTATTATCAGTTTTTTCACTAAAAGCTGTAACATTATGATTTCCGTCCACGAGCATAGTACCAAATCTACCCTCTGGGAAAATAGAAGTAACAGTGGCAACGCCTTTGTGCTTTTTGTGAAAATCTATCAATTTATTAATATCAATATTACCCAGACCGTCACCATAAGTCATCATAAAAGTTTCGTTACCCACATAATCCTTTATCCTATTTATTCTCCCACCTGTCATTGTATTAAGACCAGTATCCACTAAAGTAACTTTCCAGTTTTCGCTTCTGCTTTTATGAAAATCAACCGTGTTATTTTCTAAATCAAATGTAACATCACTATTATGTAAAAAATAGTCATTAAACCATTCCTTTATATAATGACCTTTATATCCGAGACATACGATAAAATCATTAAAACCATAATGGGAATAAATCTTCATAATGTGCCAAAGTATAGGTTTATCACCTATTTCAATCATTGGCTTTGGTTTTATAATGGTTTCTTCACTTATTCTTGTTCCAAAACCACCAGCTAAAATTACAACTTTCATATAAAATAATTAAATATAAACAAATTTTAGCATAACAACAAAAAAATTACTAAGAAACTAAGTCACTAATAAAACTTTATTTTTTAGATCCATGCTTTTAATTTGCTCCTTTATCTCATTTCCATGCAATCCAGAACAAATAATTATAATAGCCCTCCCATTTTCTTTTATTTTATCTGGTGGAAAAACCTCTTTACTTTTCAAAAAAATACCCTGTTTCTTTTTATCATTGTCTACAAAAAATAAAATATTCGTATCTCCGAGTGGGGTATTTTGAAGAGATCTTTGTGTAGCCTGGCCAGCCCCCCAAACAATAACAGGAGCCTTAGATATTACAAGATCATCTACTTCTGGTGAATAAATACTTACTGTAGATTCTTTAATGTGTTTTAAAATACTATCTTTTGAAACAAGACTTTGTTTTATTTTCTGATTTGCTTTATTTTTATTTTTTTGAAAAACTATATATACAGCAGGAATAAAACCATATTTAGAAATTGGCATATCTTTCTGACCTATGTCTAAAATATTACCACCAAACAAAGAAAATAAATTCGTTAAAGAGTCCTGGTCAAAATGATTAATGTGTTCTATGTCAAAAAAATAAAATGGAGAAATAAAAAAATCTTTATATTTAGATGAATCAGGAACCTCTAAATATAATATACCATCGTCTTTTAGAAAATTAAGTACATTTGCTATGGCTACACGAACATCATATATATGCTCCAAAACATGCGTTAATAGTACACCATCAAATTTTTTATATAAGTTATTATTATCTGTAAATAACCCCCCAAGCACACCTTCTATACCTATTTCGCTCATATAAGAGACGCACGCTGGGGAAGGGTCTAAACCACTCAAACTTGTGTAATTTAATTTCTTCATTTCACTAAGTAAGCCCCCATTAGCAGAACCAACATCTAAAATACTAAAACTTTTGTTAGGGAAAAAATTTGAAATTGTTTTAGCTGTATCTTCTAGACGTTTGTGGTCATGTTCTGTAACACCCGACCCAAGAGACGTTATGCCGCTTTCATACTTAGAAGAGTCTTGATAGTAAATATCGTAATCCTTTTGTTTTGCTTTTGTATCAGCAAAAACAAAACCACACACAACACAAGAAACAACATCATAAGATTCTGGTAAAAAAATACTTTCCGCTAATAAAAATGACTGCGCATGTAATACTTCACCTTTTTTACACTCACAAACAGGGCAATTTCTTAATAAATTTTTAACTTTAGAAATCAACATTTTTAGTTTTTAAAAAAATTATTAATCTGCTTATTAGTAAAAACTACCACATCTTCCTTTTTATCATAATAATTTTTATACCAACTAAATGTATACTCCAAATTTTGCTCAAAATTAAGGACTGGGCGCCAACCAAGAAGAGTCTTAGCTTTTGTAACATCTAATTTCAAAATATTTGTTTCATGTTTAGATCCATCTGGCTTAATGTTAACTGAACCACTTCCTAATATCCCAACTGCCCTCTTTGCCAATTCCTCTACACACATAAAACTTTCATCATTTGGTCCAAAATTCCATGCCTGACACATAACTGTATCTTCTTCATACAAATTCTTCCCTAATCGCAAATAACCTGAAAGTGGCTCCAATACATGTTCCCATGGGCGTACTGCTTGCGGTGAGCGAATTTCAACCGCCTCTTTCTTATCATAAATAGAGCGAATAATGTCTGGAACTAATCTATATGGTGCCCAATCTCCTCCTCCAATAACATTCCCAGCTCTAGCAATAGTTATCAAAGTGTTGTGCTTAATTTTAAAATCCTTTGGGTTAAAAAAAGACTGTAAATAAGATTTTGTAATAATATCTGCAGCAGCTTTACTTGCACTATACGGATCATACCCCCCCAGCGAATCATTTTCTCTATACGGATACAACCAATCCTTATCCTCGTATACCTTATCTGTAGTAATAATAACTACTGACTTGACGGTACCGAGCTCATGTATTACTTGGAGCACATGAGCTGTACCAAGTGTATTTGTAGAAATTGTTCTAAGTGGGTCATCATAACTTACTCTAACAATAGGTTGTGCAGCCAAATGAAAAACTATTTCTGGTTTTTCGTCTCTAAATATTTTTTGTACTTCACTAAAATTTCTAACATCAACAAAATAATTCTTTATTTTACTTTCAAGTCCTAAAACTTCGAACAAACTAGGTGTGGTGTCTGGTTTCAGAGAAATACCAACAACTTCAGCCCCCCAATTTAATAAAATCTGTGTTAGCCAAGAACCCTTAAAGCCGGTGTGCCCTGTGATTAGAACTTTTTTATTTTTGTAAAATTGATTCATATTACTTCAGTTTGCTGTTTATGAGGAATTAATAAAAATAATTACAATTTACTTTTTTTGTAAAAAATTATATTTTTAGTATATACTATACAGAGTAATATAAAAAAATTTAACATTATGGCTAAAACAATTAAAACAAAATTAAGGGTTCCTTATGGTTTTTCTGTGCACGGACAAGAAGAAATAGATGCTGTGGTAGAGGTTCTTAAGGGAAATACCGCATTGGGAGATAAAACGAAGGAACTCGAAGCTAAGGTAGCTAAGATGTTTGGGAAAAAGTATGGTGTAATGGTCAACTCTGGATCTTCCGCAAACCTACTTGCGTTCGAATTGCTTAATCTCCCAAAAGGTTCTGAGATTATCACACCAATACTCACTTTTGCCACTGTTGTAGCACCAATTATACAAAAGGGTCTTGTTCCTGTTTTTATTGATGTTGAACCAAGTAGCTATATTGTTAATATTGAGCAGATTGAAAAAGCTATCACAAAAAAAACAAGAGCTCTCATGATTCCTTCACTTATGGGAAATATTCCTAACTTAAAAGCTATTTCAGCATTAGCTAAGAAGCATAAACTTTACTTCATAGAAGACTCTTGTGATACTCTTGGTGGAAAATTTGAAGGCAACCCTACAGGTATGTACTCAGATATTTCGACTACCAGTTTCTATGGATCTCACATTATCAATGGTGCAGGAGGAGGAGGAATGATAATGGTGAATGATCCGAAATGGGTAGATAGACTTGTTGTTCTTCGTGGATGGGGAAGGCAATCATCACTATTTGGAGAAGGTGTAAATTCTGAGCTACTCAAGAATCGTTTTAGTCAAAAATTGAGTGGTATTCCTTATGACAATAAATTTATTTTTAGTGAAGTAGGTTATAATTTCTTACCTCTTGAAATATCTTCCGCTTTCGCTTTAGCACAGTTTAAGAGACTTCCTGGATTTATCAAACAGCGTGAAGAAAACTTTAGTAACATGATGAACTTCATGAAGGAAAAGGAAAATTTCTTTATACTTCCAACTCAGACACCAAACACAGACACAGTTTGGCTAGCTTTTCCTGTCATTATTAAACCTAAGGCACCTTTCACCCGCTTAGAGATAATTACATTTCTAGAAGATAACAATATTCAGACTAGGCCCGTTTTCACAGGAAATATTCTTAAGCAGCCAGGATTTAAGAAAATAGAGAATAGAAAGGTTGGAGACGCTTTCCCTAATACAGAACTAATCATGAAGAATGCTTTCGTTCTTGCCTGTCACCATGGACTAAACAATGAGCAAATAGTGTACCTTCAAAGTAAACTTAACGAATTCTTGTCAAAATACAAATAAATAATAATATTTTGGAATAAAAATAATGGAACTGTTTCTAATGAAAGTGATAATTTCTACTATAAAAATCTTACAATTAGAATTATAAAATGAAACTACTAATTACTGGAGCTACAGGATTTGTTGGTAAAAATTTAGTTGCAAGATTGTTACAAGATAATCACACTCTTTGTGCTATTGTTAAACCTTCTACAGAAACCATCACCTTCAAAAAAGAAGTTGGTGTTTTTGTATTTAAGGATAATGAAGAAGAACTAATTTCCTTCACAAAAAATGAAAACTTTGACGGTGTTATACACCTAGCTTCACTTGTCTTAACTAGTCACGAGCCAAAAGATATTAAAAACCTAGTTGAATCAAATATTTTTTTTCCGACAGCTGTCCTTGATGCTGCTATAAAAAATAACATTCCTTGGTTTATTAATACTGGAACTTTTTGGCAACACTACGAAAATAAAAAATACTCCCCCGTTAATCTTTATGCAGCAACAAAGCAAGCTTACGAGGCAATAGCACAATACTACATAGAAACATCTGCAATAAATTTTGTAACAATAAAACTATCTGATAATTTTGGACCCTTAGATTCTAGATCAAAAATTTTTAATTTACTATTAAAAATAAAAAAAACAAAAGAAACTCTTGATATGTCTCCTGGTCAACAAATAATCGATATAAGCTACATAGATAATCTGGTGGATGGTTATGTCCAAATGATTAACCTGCTTTCAAAAGATACTGGCAGGAAATTATCTGGTAAATATTTTGTTATAAATGCTAATAAAATACTGACGTTAAAAAAATTTGTTAGTATTTTTGAAAAAATTAGTAAAACAAAATTAAATATAAATTGGGGAGGTAAAAGTTATAGACCAAGAGAGGTTATGATACCCTGGAGAAAGGGTTTAAGAATCCCTGGCTGGGAACCATCAGTTTCGCTAGAAGAAGGAATTAAGAAAACCCTTGAAGATGTCTAACAACAGAAGAATATATGGATACATATAAAAAAATTACTTTGTACATACAAGAAAAAATTGCCCACCCTGGAGTACAAAAACATTCGAAAAATATGGGTTGGATGTTTTTTGCAAAAATAGGAAGTATGGTAATAACTTTTTTGGCAACTGCTTATATTGCTAGAAATCTTGGCCCTACAAATTATGGACAATTAAGTTATGCAATTAGTTTTGTTAGTCTATTTTCTTTTATAGCATCTCTTGGTATAGACCAAATATTATATAGGGACTTAATAAAAGAGCCAGAAAAGAGAAATGAGTTACTCGGTAGCGCAATAGGGTTGCGTGCGATTGCTTCAATTATGGCTGTTATTGCTATAGCTGTAACCACTCTCCTTATTTCTGACAAAGATGTCTCTATTTTTCTTATTTTTATAATAAGTCTTTCACCTCTTCTTGGATCATTTCAACTACTAAGTTATGAATTTCAATCTGAAGTAAAATCAAAACATACTTCAATATTAGTATTACTTGTTGTATTAACTTTAAATATTCTAAAGATAGTGACAATTCTCTTAAATGGTGGGGTCATATACCTTGCGTTTATTGTACTATTAGAACCTTTATTTTATTCTGTTGGATACATTTATCTTAAAGAAAAGATATATGGAGATATCGGTAAACTAAAATTAAGTAAAACTACTGCAATATCTATTTTGAAAGACTCTTATCCTCTTATTTTTGCTTCAGCATTTTATCTTATATACGCAAGAATTGATCAAGTTATGCTTAAGCATATGATTAATTCTGAGGCTGTAGGTTTATATGATGCGGCTGTTAGAATATCTGAAGTTTCATATTTTGTTCCGCAAATATTAATTGTTTCATTATTACCTGCAATAATAAATGCAAAAAAAACATCTTCTGAATTATATTATGCCAGAACAAAAAAACTTATTCTAACTTTACTTTCAACCTCATTTATATTGGCTTTTATTACAACAATTTTGTCGAAAAATCTTATACTTATAATTTTTGGTGCAGGATTCTTAGGCGCTATACCAATTTTACATATATACGTATGGAGCAACATAGGTGCTTCTCTAAATTCAATGACTCAGCAAATACTTATAACCGAGAATCTTACCCGATTTGTTTCAATAACAACATTTTTTGGAATGATAATAAATGTTACTTTAAATATAATATTAATACCAAAATATGGAGTATCTGGTGCAGCTTTCGCTACCCTTATTTCATATATGATACCATTTCTATCAATGTTATTATTTACAAAAACAAGGTTAATTTTAAAAAATATTTTTAATGCTTAAATACAAAATATAAGAACAAATAAACTACATCTAGATATGTGGGTAGTATTTTAGTGATTAGAAATATTAAACATACACTTCCTAATAAATGTTTTTATTTTTACTGGAGTATAGACTGTGAGCAACCTTATGAATTTAAAATTAAGCAGACGTTTTTTTCTACTAACCTCTTTTAAACTATCTTTTATTCTTTGTTCATATTTTTCTAGATTATAAGCATCAGAGTTTATGTTATTTTCAATAAAAAATGCATTACCACCCATATTATTTTCTAAACCCTCTGAAGCAACACGAAAACCTTTTCTATTTAAAAATTCGATAACCTTACTATACTTAGCTCCACCTTGGTAGTCCACATTCTGCCTATAAACTTCTAAAAACAATGATTTTGTTCTCTTGAGTAGTTCTGTAGCACCAGATAACACCTCTATTTCATACCCTTGTGTATCTGCCCAAAGTAAGTCTATTTCTTTATCTTTCAATTCTTTAACACCATCTAATTTTACTGTTTTTATTTTATGTGTATTTATTAACTTTAAATTATGTTTTGAGTTTTCTATTATAGGCAATAATGAGTCATTACCAGTTAAATTAGCTTCGTGAAGAACAGCCTCACCATCAAAAGACGCGCAGGCTTGTTCAAAACAGAGAACTCTTTTATTACTCCCCCATCTATCAGATAAGTGATTATAATTTTCTTTATTTGGTTCAAAACAATAAATCGTCGCATTAGGATATCTCAAAAAAGAATCAACCTCATTTCCCCTCCATGCGCCGACAACGATTATATTTTTTATATCTTCACGATTAATACCAATCAAAGAATCAAGGTTTTTCTCAGTGTCTATTTGAATCAACTCCCCGGGTCCAAAGACATTCCCAGAAAAGCTAATCTCTTTATAACTAAAAATATTATTATTCATGTACGCAAATTATCTACACTCCAAAATTAATTATTGTAAGTATATCATTTATGATTAATAAATGATATAGTATTTCACTGAAAAATAGACCGAGTACAAATGTCTATTTAATTTACTTAAAATATAGTAATATACTAACATTGATTAATATGAGTAAAAAAATACTAAGCATATGTATCCCAACATACAACAGAGCGGAGTGCTTGAAGGACTGTCTAAACAGTATCTTTTATCAACTTAAAAATGAACAAGTTCTTGAAAAAATAGAGGTCGTTATATCCGACAATGCAAGTACTGACAACACAACAGAAATTGTAAAAAGTTTTCAAAAACAATTTAATAATATTCTTTACTTTAAAAATGAAAAAAATCTTGGTTTTGATAGGAATCTTGCCAAGACAGTAAGAGAAAGTGGTGGTAAATATTGTTTAACTATAGGAGATGACGATGCTTTTTTTGATGATGTGATACTTTTTATTATAAAAAGATTAGAAACTGAGAGTATTCCATTCTATGGCTTAAATGGTTGGGGGTATGATAACAACCTAAAGGAAACTGTACTACCGCACCCAAACCTCAACATACAAGAAGACCAGAAGTATGAAAAATTATCTGACTTTGTAAAGTCTATAAAAAAATATGAGGATATTGTTGGTATTTTTACTGGTATGTCTACACAGCTTTTTTTAAGAGAAAAGTGGGCTGATTATAAAAATAAAGATGAATACTTAGATACTCAGGTTGCACATATGTTTATACTTTTAACCATATTTAAAGATCTTCCATATACACAAATAGCAAAACCAATAATAAAAACAAGGTCATCAAATGTTAGATGGGTAACAATGACAGGACTTGAGACAGCGCAAAGAAGGGTGGTTGGAACTGTTTCTGGATTAAAGTGGATTAGGGGGAAATTTGATTTACCTATCTCCAATACAAAAATTAATGTTTACTTTTATGTGCGTGAATATTGGTTTACCTTTAAAGAAATTATTAAAAGAACTCTAGAAATAACTGGTTTTAGTTATTTTATTATTTACTACAGAAAAATTCGCAACATGTTACACTAAAATCATGAAGACCAACATATCATTTATATTATTTACATACAATGAGGAAAAAAGGTTACCTTATGTAATAAAAAATTTTATCAAATATGGTGATATATATATATTAGATGGGGGCAGTACAGACAAAACACAAGAGGTAGCAGAAAGTTTAGGTGCAAAATTTTTTACAAGACCTAAAAGTGAAAAAATACATGGGGAAACAGAGCAAAACCTTAATTTTGTTAAAAGCATTATAAATACAGATTGGATTTATTGGGGATACGTTGATAACATAGCGCCGAAAAAACTCTTAGAAATAGTTGCTAGAATCTCATCTGAATCAACATATAAACTAATCAATGTCCCATTATACACACATCTTTGGGGAAACACAGAAAACTATATACAAAAGTCTTACGGGTCATTTTTCTTTCATAAAGATTATATAGATTTTACAAATAACTATACACATGGTTTTGGTAAATTTCTAGGAAAAGATAGTGAGAAACTTACATTAGAAAGTAACGATGGCTTAGCTATAAAACATTTCAGCACATACTCAATTCATAAGTTTATACTAAACCACCTAAGATATGCTGAAGATGAGGCATTTGAAAAATACGAAAAAGGAGAAAGATTTAGCCTCATAAAAACTATAGTAGCTATGATAAGATATATATTCATATACTACAGAGAAGGTCATAAATACGGGACACTTGGTATACTTATAGTTCTAAACTATGCCTTTTTTAGACTGATGACTTATACAAAATTATATGAACTGGAGAATAACATAAACTTAGATACAATTGAAAATAATTACAGTAAAAACAAAGAAGTAATATTAAAAGATTTTTAATATAAACTACGGTATAATATAGAGATTAACTACCATTTTGCTGTATTTATGAAAAAATCACTCCCTCAAAAATTAATTCAAAACATTCGTAAATCAACCCCTCTTTCAATAAGACAAAAAATAGGTCCTATTTTGGCTAGATTCTATTATTTAGACCGACTAAGTTTTAAACTATTACACAATAAAATCCCAAAAGTTTTATCCATAGAGGAAACAATTGATAAAATAATTAGTGAAAAATTATCTGTAATTCGTTTTGGTGATGGAGAAATATCTTTAATAGATGGGTTAGACCTCGCCTTTCAAAAAAGAAGTGACGAGCTATCAAATAAACTGGAAGAAATAATAAAATCAGATAATGAAAAATTACTGACATGTATACCCGGTATTTGGGGTAAATTAGATCATATAGTAGATTATGCATACGATTTTAATATGCACCACATCTACAGATATTATCACGTCTGGGAAAATTTGCTTTCATACAAAAAAAATTACGGGGACACTAATGTAACCAGACACTATTTGGGATATAAAGATAAAAGTAAAGCTGGGGAAATTTTCAAAAAAATATTTTCTTTATGGGAAAATCAGGATATTGTTTTAATTGAGGGAGAAAAAAGTAGACTAGGTGTCGGTAATGATATGTTTGATAATGTGAAATCATTAAAAAGAATACTATGCCCACCAGAAAATGCATACTCAAAATATAAAGAAATAGAAAAAGAAGCTCTTAAAATAGACAAAAATACTTTAATATTGCTGTCGCTTGGTCCAACGGCTAAAATAATAGCTTATGATTTATTTCTCCTTGGATATAGAGTAATTGACATAGGACATATTGATATGGAGTATGAAATGTTTTTACGAAAAGAAACAAAGCAGGTGAAAGTTCCTCATAAGTACTTTAATGAAATAAATGAAAGAAATCCAATAGAGTGCAATGATAAAAAATACTTAGAGGAAATTTTGGTTACAATAAAATAAAAATTCCATGAAAAGAAAAATAAAAGTAAAATTGTGTGGCCATGATGAAAAAAAAGAGTATTCTTACGGACATTTCATTGTTAATATTTTAAATAAATACTACGAATTAGAATTTTCAGAAAAACCAGATTACATTTTTTTTAACGAAGCAGACCACGAGCACACAAAATATGCTGGAATAAAAATATTTTTCACAGGAGAGAATATATCGCCTAATTTTAATTCATGTGATTACGCTATTAGTTTTGATTATATAGATTTTGAAGATAGACACTACAGATTACCACTATATCTCTTGACAGTTTTTTATAACCCAGATGAGTTATTAATAGCTGGTAAGGAATATCTAAAAAATAAACAAAACTTCACGAAAGAAGACCTTAAAAATAAAACGGATTTTTGTAGTTTTGTTTATTCAAATTATAGAGCAGAGGAACAACGTAAACTAATGTTTGATATATTAAGTGGCTATAAAAAAGTTAATGCTGGTGGCTCATATTTAAATAATATAGGTGGTAAAAAGATAAAGAACAAATTGGAATTTGAACTTAAGCATAAATTTTCTATTGCTTTTGAAAACTCATCCCGTTCTGGATACACAACAGAAAAAATAGTAAGTTCTCTCGTGGCTAAAACAATTCCAATTTATTGGGGTAACCCAAACATTAGTAGAGAATTTAATACTAAAAGATTTATTAACTGTCATGATTATTCATCTTTTAATGATGTACTGAAAAGAGTAATTGAGTTAGATACAAATGATGAATTATATGTACAAACTATAAATGAGCCAATTTGTGCGCAAAATTATAATTTTGAGGGAGTAAAAGATGGGCTTGATATTTTTTTAAGAAATATTATTGATCAACCTTTAGAGCTAGCAAAAAGAAGGACGATTAATCCTGTTAAGGCAATAGAAATAAATAGACAACAATCACTTATAGCTAAAAATGTTGCAAGGAGGTCATTTATTCTTAAAATAATGACAGCCATCTATCAACCATTTAAGCCATTTGAATTTTTTGAAAACTTAAAATATAAATACTTTAGAAAAAATAAATAATTGTTGTTTTTAGATATATTTTTCTATCTTTTTTTTCAATAGCTTTCTAACAGGTAATTCATATACTGATAAGAAGTAAGATACTACAACCAAACCAACAGCTACAGAAATGGAAAGTATTGAAATAGTTGTGTATTCCTCGTATTTTGAAATGATTGTTTTTCCAATTGTCCAATGTAGCAAATAGAGTGGGTACGTTATTCCACCCAATATAAAACACCAGTTAGCAAATTTTTTTGTCTTTGCAAAAGAAAAAAGTGACATATAAACAATGAGTGGAATCACGATGAAGAATGACTCAACAATCATCATCTCATCCCAATTAAAACTTCCGGTGAAGTTAGTTATTGTTTCCTTTTGTGCAATAAGACTAGCACTAACATATAAAGGCATTATTGCTGATGCAAATAATGTAGTTAAATATACAGTTTTAGTTTTAAAATCACTTGTCCTATACCTATCAACAATAAGTGCCAAAACACCTCCGAAAACAAAATATGGTGCAAATCTGACGCATAAAAGTTTAGCAATTATATTTTGATCAAAGTTGAAAAAGAAAGCAAAAAATGAAATAGCCAACCAAGAAGCATAAAACCATTCTAATCTTTTTGTTGAAAATAACCACACAAAAATACCAATGAAGAAATAAAACAATAATTCATATGTTAAAGTCCAGTATGACCCATCAATCATGGAAGCTATCTTACCATCATTAAATAACAACATGCTTACAAAATAATTTTTTAGAGGTAAATTATTACCATAATAAATAGTAATTAAGTATGTAATTGTGCAACAAACCCAAAATAATGGGAATAGTCTCAGAAATCTACTTACTACATAGTCTTTTAATCCTTTACGAAAGCTAAAATAAATTACGAAACCACTAATTATAAAAAATAAATATATTCCTAATCTTCCATAGTAAAAATAAAAAGTATGGTGAAATAATACAGCAACAGCTGAGAAGAAGCGTACTAAATCAAGTAAAGTAAAATACATATTTTAAATTCTTACCCAACCCTCAAATTCAACATCCTTATTTGCTCTCCACCAAAAAATAGACCTATACCATTTTTTCAAAATCACAATTTTTTTACCCTTTCGTTGAGATAGCCATGACCCCCACCAAGAATATGTACTGTTGGCAATTATAAAATTTTCTCCCAATGACATAAGCATTAATTCCTCATAATCAGAAAAACCCTGACCACTTACCATTGTTATCGGACGATTGTTAATAGTCTGTCTTAACCATTCTGCATTATCAGAAAACCCA
Organism: Candidatus Altimarinota bacterium; assembly: GCA_021734745.1. Lineage (GTDB taxonomy): Bacteria > Patescibacteriota > Minisyncoccia > Phycocordibacterales > UBA5272 > UBA11704. The sequence goes on from JAIPIK010000003.1 coordinate 54,488, forward strand.
AAAATCTCACAATCATCATCGAACTCTTTAAGTGCCCTCTCATAGTAAGATTCGTCTATTAATGTAAATGTTTTATTTGCTAAATGATCAGTCCTTCTTGCGTGAATCATTAGTGATTTTTTTGAAGATAGAATTTTTTCCTCCCATTCTTTATACTTATCACTTTTGTTTTTTAAAGTTAACTCCTTTAAGATTATATTCCTTATATGAGAAAAATACTTTTCTGAAACATAGTAACCATCTGCAAAAAAATTATCGGCTTTTGGATTAATAGAGACATATCGCACACGACGATCTATGTCTATTTTATTAATAATTTTTGTAAGCAATTTCTGTTTTGTTGGATTTTTCGTTATCTTAAAACGAGAATCTATATTGAAATTATCTAAAAGATACTCTCTTTTGGTGTATTTTGTATTTGTATCGTAAAAGCTTATATCAAGAGTAATATCCTTTCCCATTTCAAGAAGTGATCTCGCATATGCGTACTGGAACAGCTGGTTTCCAAGCCCCCCTTGAATCATAACAGTTATCATAATAATTTTAATTGTATCAAAAATACAATATAACGTCACTTATTTAATCTTGTGTTACATAATTAAAACTATGTGCTAAAATTACTTACATGAAGAAAGCAATTATTACTGGTATTACGGGGCAAGATGGAGCATATTTAGCAAGGTTACTTTTAGAAAAAGGTTATGAGGTTCATGGAATAAAGAGACGTTCCTCACTGTTTAACACAGCGCGTGTTGATGATATATATGAAGACCTACATACTGCTCCACGATTCAAGATGCATTTTGGTGACCTTTCAGATACAGGAAGTATGGTGCATCTAATCCAGACAATACGTCCAGATGAAATATATAACCTAGGTGCTCAATCACATGTAAAAGTTTCTTTTGAAATACCAGAATATACTGCGGACATAGTAGCTATTGGAGTACTCCGAATTCTTGAAGCAGTGCGAATTTGTGGATTAGAAAAAACAACACGTATATACCAAGCATCTTCTTCTGAAATGTTTGGTGAAGTTTTAGAGACTCCACAAAAAGAAACGACTCCTTTTAATCCGCGCAGTCCTTACGGTGTGTCAAAAGTATTCGGATTTCAAATAATGAAAAACTATCGTGAAAGTTATGGAATGTTCGCATCCAATGGAATACTTTTTAATCATGAGAGTCCAATGCGTGGCGAAACATTCGTTACAAGAAAAATCACTCGTGCAGTTGCTCGTATCTCATTGGAATTAGAAGAAGTTCTGTATCTTGGTAATCTAGATGCCAAACGCGACTGGGGTCACGCCAAGGACTACGTGGAAGCAATGTGGCTAATTCTTCAGCATTCATCACCTGATGATTTTGTTATTTCAACTGGAGAGCAATACAGTGTGAGAACATTCGTTGAGTTAGCATTCAAACATATTGGTGTAGATATTATTTGGGAAGGAAAAGGATTAAATGAAATTGGAAAAGATAAAAAAACAGGAACAGTAAGGGTAAAGATTGATGAAAAATATTATCGCCCAGCAGAAGTAGAGACATTACTCGGTGACTCAACTAAGGCAAAAAATTTACTTGGGTGGGTACCGAAAATAAGTACGCAAGAGTTACTTACTGAAATGATGACTTATGATTTAGGAGAAGCAGAGCGTGAGAAACATATAATTGATGGTGGTTTCAAAAAATAAATTATACAAACCTATGAACAAAAATTCTATTATTTATGTTGCAGGACACACTGGTATGGTTGGTAGTGCTATTGTGAGAGATTTACAACAAAAAGGATTTACAAATATTCTTACACAAACAAGAAAAGAACTTGATTTACTTAGTCAGACAGATGTAAATTCATTTTTTGAAAAAAATGAACCAGAATATGTTTTTCTTGCTGCAGCAAAGGTTGGTGGCATCATTGGAAACAGAGAATACCCAGCACAGTTTATTTATGAAAACTTAATGATTGAGACAAATATCATTCATGCTTCATATAAAAATAATGTTAAAAAATTACTCTTCTTAGGTTCTTCATGCATTTATCCAAAACTCGCGCCACAGCCAATGACAGAAGATGTCTTACTTACTAGTGCACTCGAACCAACTAATGAGTGGTATGCAATTGCAAAAATAGCTGGAATAAAACTATGTCAGTCATACAGAAGACAGTATGGATGTAATTTTATTTCTGTTATGCCGACAAATCTTTATGGAAAACATGATTCCTATAATTTACAGAATTCACACGTTATACCTGCAATGCTTCGAAAGTTTCACGAGGCTAAAGAAAATAAAACACCTACTGTGACTATTTGGGGGACAGGCTCTCCAAAAAGAGAATTCTTATACGCTGATGATTTGGCCAATGCTTGCACTTTTCTTATGGAAAAATATGATGATGAACGGCACATAAATATTGGAACAGGTATAGATGTAAGTATTAAAGAACTTGCTGAGACAATACAAAAGGTCGTTGGTTATGATGGAGAAATAGTATTCGATACAACAAAACCTGATGGACCACCTCGTAAGCTTCTTGATGTTTCAAAGTTAAATAAATTAGGTTGGAAATATTCTATTGAATTAAAAGATGGTCTTACGATGGCATACGATGCATTTCTGGAGGAAAATTCTTCTGGAACACTTAGAAAATAAATATAAAGGAGATTAATTATTAAATATATTTTGCTGTTTAAAAAACTGCAGATGTTCGTTAACTGTCGGGGTCACATTATTTTCATTAAAAACAATCTTAATGTCTTTAGCATTTTTATCATGAAGTAAATCTCCTCCTATTGCCAACACTTCTACAGCTAAACTTATAGTGTGCATATTGATATGTTTTCTGTCTTCGTTCAAAAACTCGATATAACTTAAACATTTTATAAAATCTACATCTAACCCAGTCTCATTTTTTGCTATTCTAATAGATGCATCTTTTATTGTTTCATTTTTGTAAACCGTTCCACCAGGTAAATGCCAGTATCCTAAGCATGGCTCAATTGCGCGTTGAACTAAAACAATACCCCCTTCTTTGCGTATTACTAAATCAACATTTAATCTTGGTACTTTATTATAAATAAAATTAAAGTCACTATCTGAAAGCCAGTATTTGTTTTCCATTTTTTTATTATGACACGATTATCGGAATTTTGAAAAATTTAATAATTATTTGACAAAAGTATCAATTTTATTTTAACTCTGTTAAAATAAAATAATTAACTATGAAAAATATTATTTATCCTGTTATTTTAGCTGGTGGCTCTGGTACTCGTCTCTGGCCCCTGTCTCGTGAAAAAAGCCCTAAGCAATTTATAAAACTTATCGATGGAAAAAGTTTGTTTCAGGAAACATGTCTTAGGTTTTCTGATAAAAATAAATTTGGTTTTATTACTGTCGTAACACATACTGAACACAGATTCCTTGTACGTAGCCAGTTGCGAGAAATTAATATTGCTGATGCAAGAATTATTACTGAACCAATGGCAAAAAATACTCTGCCTGCATGTTTGTCAGGTCTCTATCTTGTTAAAAATATTGTTGGGAATGTACCTATACTTTTTACTCCAGCTGACCATGTTGTACAAAACGAAAAGTATCTTTTTGATGCACTTAATAATGCTCTGCCATTAATAAAAGAAGGAGCTATTTGTATTTTTGGTATCAAACCTAATTCCCCTAATACTGGCTACGGATATATTACGAAAGGAGAACTTATTTCAAATAACATCTACTACCCGTCATCATTTGTCGAAAAACCTCAACTAGAAAAAGCTGTGAGTCTAATACAGTGCGGAGCACTTTGGAATTCTGGTTTATATTTTTGTATACCAGAATCATTAGAGGAAGAAGCTTTTAAGTACGAGAAAACAATACAGACAACAATACAAAAATATTTTTCTACATTAACTGAAGATAAGCATGGGTTTTATACTATATCAATAGAATGCTATAATTCTTTACCTTCAGTTTCAATAGACAATGGAATTACTGAGAAAACTAATAAAATAATATTAGCAGAGACCCCCATTACTTGGAGTGATCTTGGTTCTTGGAGGTCACTTCATACTCACTTTGATAAAGACAAAGACAACAACGTAATACGTGGAGACACTCTCACTTTTAATACAAAGAATTCATATCTTGAAAGTACAAGTAGACTTGTTACTGTTCTTGGACTTGATAATGTTGGTGTTGTAGAAACCCCAGATGCTATTCTCGTTTTTTCACTACAAGAAAGTGAAGGAATTAAAAAAATAGTAAATAATTTAACAGAAGATAAGAGGTCTGAGATAGATACGCATACAAAAGTAGAGCGCCCATGGGGAGACTATCAAATATTAGGTAATGAAAGCCATTATCAATCAAAAAAAATTACTGTGCTTCCTGGCGCAGAACTTAGTCTACAAAGGCATAAAAGACGCGCAGAGCACTGGATAGTTGTACAAGGTATAGCAACTGTAACAAGGGACAAAGATGTATTTAATCTTAAGAAAAATGAATCTACGTTTTTACCAATCGGGGCAATGCATAGACTTCAGAATAATCACACTGAGGATTTACACCTTATAGAAATACAGACTGGGGATTATTTTGGTGAGGATGATATAGAAAGATTTGAGGACACATACGGTCGCTCTTAAAAAATAATCAAATTATTATCTCCAAATAATTAGTGATTTGAAAAAGGCTACGAGGCGAGTATCTTTCTTTTCATTAGTATTTGTAGAAATTTTGATATTACTCTCCATCTCTGTTTCTAATTTTTTTGTAGAAGTTCCCAAAACCATTGGCTGAGGTTTTGCTTCTTGTTCTATTATTTTTTGTTTTATTTGTGGTTTGTTATTTATAAATGTAGCTAATGCAATTTGTTTTAATAATTGAGTACCTGTACTAACTGTCGTCTTTTCATCTTGAGGTGAAAATCTTGTAACTTCTTCCATATTTGGAAAAAGTATTTTAATTGTAGTACTGGTAGCGATTGTTGTACTAGCAAAACCCATAGCAATTCCTGATAGATGAGTAACACTGTTTCCAGCGAGTAAAGTATTCTTAGGGAAAGAGAAAATGTTGCCATCTATAGAAAGTTTCCATTGTGAAAAATCTAAGTCATAATTATTTGGATTTGAGATATCAATATAGTTACCATATTTACCACTACTTACTTTTGAAATTGTAATATCAGGAGCAACGACACGTACTGACATGCGACCAATTCCTATCAATTGTCCATTACCACCCTCTGCTTGAGCAATATATTTTCCTGGATACGCGTACCTATACGCAGTTGAGCTTCCAACTCCTTGTCCACCATCACCGTATGCCCATGTATATGAGACATTATTAATATTGATACCAGCTCGTGTTAAACCAAAAACTGAAAATGTTGACTCAGCACCAGCAACTACAACCTTCTCATTCGGCATATAAAGGACTATGACTGCAGTTGGTGGTGAAGTCTGAGCAATAACTGCTTGTGTAGTTGTTGTTGTAGAATTCGACGTTGTGCTAGCAACTTCCTGCGTCTCCTGATTAATATCACCTGGCGTTGCAACACTTAGAACCCAGAGTCCGTTTATTTTAGATAAAGTATTTCCATTATTACCACCAAGAGATGTATTGTAATCAACTGAATCTACTTCTACTCCAGATGATGACTCCTTTAATGCTAAGTGTTCTCCGGTATTGGACAAAGAGAAAGCGCTATCATACAGTAGTCCACTATATGATGGATAATCAGCTAGGAATTTAGTTGGGTTATCCGCAATGATTGCATAAGCACCGGATTGCAATGTCCCACCGCCTGAATAAATAGTTATTCCGTGGTTAGTCCCTCCTTCAAAAAATTTCCACGAAGTTAAGTCAACTGCGGAACTGGTGTCATTATATATTTCAATCCACTCACGAGATGTATCGGAACCTTCTGGGTCATACATTATTTCTGAAATATAAATAGCATGTACTTGTGTCAGGCTACTTATTAGAAATAATAATACGAGAATATTTTTCATTAATTAAGTGACTATTCTTCAATCAGTTTTCGAAGAACATCTTCTGCGATTTCTTTTTTCTTCTTTTCTTCGTCTTCTTTCTTTTTTAGATTATGATCTACAGATGATTCTCGCGACGTATTGTGGCGCTCCTCTTCTTTATTACCAATAGACTTCTCCTCCACTGTAGAAGTATTCTCACTAAGAGCTTTTGCTAGAGCATCTTTAAGTGACATTGCTGGCTTTTCATCGAATTTTATCTCTTGTGGTGGTTGTGTATATGGTTTTTTATAATCCGCTCTATTGTTATTATTATCTCTTGATGAATTTTGTGTCGTACTATGTTTAGTCACATTTAAATCATCACTTTTATTAACTTCATGTTGTTGAACGTATCGTTCTACTTGTTTTGGTGAGTCAGTTACTGGTTGTTTGTTCTCATATATTGTTTTAGTTGAAATTTTATCAACATGAATTTGATCTGGGTTTTTTATTTCATTGTTCTTTTTTATATCATCATATCTTGTTAAATTGTTGTCAAATCGTTTTGAATTATCATTCCGTCTTGGTGGATACTGAGTGTCACCTTTATACTCATTCACTTTCAAATATTTTCCATCAGGTAGAGAAGATTCTGTTCTTGTTTTCTCAACTTTTGGAACTGGTTTGTAAAATTCTGCAACTTCTTCTTCAACAAGAAACTTTTGCTTCGCATATGTGTTACGTGAATATGATATTACTGCCTGCATGTGTGACTGGGTTGGTTTCTGAATTGGATCAAGTGTTCTTGCTGAAAATGGTTTTGACCCTTGATCATCAATCATAAGACGGATGTAAATTTGATATGCAGATAAATTGACGAAATCGTCCAGTATAAAATATGGTGCAAACTCTTTCTCAAATACTTCTGCGTCTGTCGCACCAACACGGAATGTTATCATTGTACCCACATTTCCGAATACTGCTGCTTTTACATCATCAGTCATTTGTTCAATATATTGATGAGCAACTGTAAGGGCAAGTTTATACTTGCGTGCCTCTGACAAAATACTTGCGAATGATTCATTTGCAAAATTTTGGAATTCATCTACATAAAAATAACAAGGTGGTAATTTTTCTTGAGTATAAGGATCAACATCAGCTCTCGACATAGCAGCAAGATATATTTTTGTAATCAAAAGTGAACCAAGCAAATTAGCATTACCTTCTCCTACTTTTCCTTTTGAAAGATTCACTATGAGTATTTTTTTCTCATCCATTATCTTTCTAACATCAAACGAAGTTTTCTTTTGTCCAATAATATTTCTAATCAATGGATTAGAAACGAATTGACCAATCTTGTTTTGAATTGCAGGAGCTAGCTCTTGAGCAGTCTTATCAGTATAATTAGCATATTCATTCACCCAGAAATCTTTCACTGTTGGGTCAGTAACGTTAGATACAATAAATTTACGATATTCTTTATCGAAAAGCATTCTGTTAACACCGAGTAAAGTTTGTCCCTCATTTTCTAAAAGTGCAAGAATAATATTATTTAGAACATATTCCATACGCGCAGAAAAAGTTCCCTTTCCATCTCCATCTGTAAATATTTTCTTAAAGGCAGACATCATACCGTTTGCAAGAAGATACCTTTTATCTGCTGACACTTTTTCTAACATGTTCAAACCCATCGGATAATCTCCATCAAATGGTGCAAAGTAAACAACATCTTTAATTCGAGACTCTGGAATATGATCTAATAACTTTTCAGCCATTGAACCATGTGGATCAATAACACATACACCTTCACCGTTATTAATATCCTGAATTATAAGATTTTCAAGCAAAGTAGATTTACCCATACCAGACTTACCAATAACATATGTATGTTTCGTTCTATCTCTTTCTTTTATACCAAAAGTTAGTTGCTTGTTACGATAATCAATTTTTCCTATATATGTAACTTTTTGTTGAGAATTACTATCTGACATAATAAATAGTATATCAAAACAAAGGACTAGGTGTTAGGGAATATGATTAAATTATTTATCAATAAAAGAAAACACCATCTTACGATGGTGTTATATGATTGCAATTGAGTATTTAATCAAAGTCTATCTATGCAGTAACTTGCTCATACGCATATTGATGTTCAAGTGCATCATTGATTCTTTCCAAGAGTTCATCACGACGTGCTAGTAGTTTTATTGGTAAACCAAGACTTACCCCTTTTCTAGCATCTCTTTCATCAGCTAAACCAGAGAATAGAAAAAAGAGTTGTGGAATCACTTGATCAGGTAGCAAATCTTTCACTGATACATCAAGATCAGGATTACGGTCAGATACATATTCTGATACAACCATTTCATCCCCTTTCAAAACCCAGAACAGCGAATCTGTCCTGTGAATGTCTATCCTACTATTTTATTGAAAAAAACACAAATTTAAAATTTGGCAAGTAAAAACTCTATTCTATTATTTTTTTAACGCAGATTGTGTATATTTATTCGCGGGGTCCCATAACATCCATGACTTTATTCCAATCTTTTCTCCTGCGTCTATTTGGGCTCGCACCATCTCTGCTGTATATGTCGCCCCCATGTCAAAATCTTGATACCATGGGCGATATTTTGCTCGTATGGTAGATGTTGCCTGCCCAGTACTACTTGCTACCTCATCGGCAATTTTTAGACCCAAATTCATTGAATATGAAATAATTTCCCCTGGATAAAGTGCTGGCTTTTGATAACCTGCAGTACCAGCATAAAAATGTGATGGATATATCATTGGAGCAACATAATCAAATGTTTGAAGTGCAACATGCATATCTTGTCCAAGCACAGCAATATCTGCTTTTGTAACCATTATAATGCCAAACAAATCTCCAGACACAGGAATCCCGTCTTTTCTTAATGAGTCAGTAATGTAACGATAAAATTCTCCAATTATTGCTGGCTTGTTTACAAAAACACCACCTTTCCCACTAATTGGAAAAGTCATGTCAGATAATGCTCCATCGGTAGGGAAGCGTATATAGTCCAAATTAACTTCATCGAACCCTCTCGCATAACTTTCTTTTGAAAGATCTTCAACGTACTTCCACATTTTTTTTGAACCAGTATCTACCCATGGTATACCTTTATGGTCTTTCCAAATTCCACCAGTCTTTTTAGAATGCACAGCTTCATCGGGATATTGTTTTACATAAATCGGATCTTGAAAAGCAGAGATACGTGCAATAACATAAATATTCTTACTATGTAGCTCATCTATAAAATCTTCCAAATCTCTAATCCTTCCATCCCATGACACTACACCTGTGTTATCTTTAACATCAATTACAATTGCGTTCAGTTCGGTTTCATCAATAAGTTTGACCATCTTTGCGCGAATAGATGGTGTGCCCGCAACCCAACTAGACATATATACAGACTTTACATTTTCGGGTGTTTTGATGTGAGTGACTACTCTTACTGGAGTTGCTGTAGCTGTCACAATATTAGATTTTTTATTTAAAGTAATATTTGTCGATGAGCTGATTACATTATCATCCTCTTCTGCCAAAACATATTCCTCTCTACCAAAATTCTTTACTATCGAAACATGCTGATATCCACTGTACATCATCCAAAAAGAAATAACGCTCACCCCGGCAATGAATAGCCCTACTATTTTCATGAGTTAACGATATGTTCTTTTACTGGATTACTTTCGGTTTCCTGATGATCATGATTATGTACAACTTTTTTACGAAGATCAAGAGTACTAATATATAGAAAAACACCTGCAAAAATAAAAATAATATCTTTAAAAAGACTTGGTATGAATATCCAAGGAGAAAGCACTAGGAGAACTGCGATGGTACGTTTAATTCCGAGTGGTGACATATAGGGTACATTATAGAGGAGTAAGAGGTAAGAAGCAAGAAGATCCCTTGGAAGCAAAAATTTAAATTTCCATATAAGTTCTTAGTTTTTTTCTTCCAATTAAAACAAAAACCACCGACACGAATATTTCGTATCGGCGGCTGATTTCATTTACATGGTTTCATAGAAATGCTGCTGCCAAAGGCTAATCACATGACAGTAAGCAGTACTTGACATGATAACTCTTCCTTCCCTTGTTTGAACCGAGTAATTGTATATCTTCACATCTTCTTGAGTTATTTCATTACCAGTTTGAATCAATCCCTCAATGTCAAACTCATAATTATCCACTCTTTTTACTTTAAGAACTGCTACTGGAAGACCAACTTTGTAGTGCTGACCAACCTCACATTTCGGCCAATCACCCATGGGCCAATCACGAGTTTCCCCTTTGTTGCTTGTCGGTACCCTTATATAAAATATTGGTGAACGACGCAACAACTCTTCTATTGTTGACGCGAAGAAACAGTGTTCAATTTGTTGAGAATTAGGACCTTGACCTATCATCCTATTCACGGTTTCTACGCCCTTTGGGGGTAGTATTGCAACAGATTTTTCTGGATCAAACTGTAATTTCCAATCACTATTTTTGTTAGGCATACGCCCTCCACACAAAGAACACTCTTGTGATGATGCAAGAGCTACATCGTTATCCACCTAAGTGGCCACCTGGTCCATACGGATACAGGAATTACTGTAAATCTAACATAGTACAAGTTTATAGTCTATAGCTAATAGCTTATGCTAATACAAAATTTCTTATATTTTTTATAAGAATTCTTGCTATCGGCTATCGACTACTAGCTATTAGCTTTTTCAACTATCACGACGAACTCCCCTCTTATGTGGTCTTTATTCATCTCAAAATATTCTTTTATATACTGAGCATTCCCCCTCACAACCTCTTCATGCATCTTGGTTAATTCACGAGCGATAACAATTTGACGTTTCTCATCCAAATATTTCGAAAGCGATTCTAATGTTTTTTCTATACGATGTACTGATTCATAGAATGCTGAAGTAACACTACTTTCAGCAATTATTTTGAATAATGTCTCACGCCCTTTTTTATGTGGTAAAAATCCATAAAATGTAAAAGTAGATGACGAAATACCAGAAGCAGATAATGCAGTAATGAGTGCAGACGCACCAGGTAATGCAATCACTTGTACATCTTTTAGTTCATTTCTTACTTTATCTACAAGTAGTACACCTGGGTCAGAAATAGTCGGTGTGCCAGCATCAGACACTAGTGCAATTTTCTTTCCATCTTCCAACATACTCATTATTTTTTCAATATTTTTTAAACCAGTTTGTGCATAAAAAACACTAGTCTTGGTTGTAATATCATATTCCTTAAAAATTCTTTGTGTTACAGAAGTGTCCTCACATAAAACTAAATCGACCTCCTTTAATATACGGATAGCTCGTAGTGTTATATCTTCTAGATTGCCAATTGGTGTCGGGACAATATATAGTATTCCTGTATTATCATTCATATTTGTATCCTAACACACAAAAGAAAAAGTCCCGAAAAAATCGGGACAAATTGCTTAGTTTTATGCAGACTCACTTGTCTTTTGGTTAGATGTTTCTGGTCTGCTACTAAAAACATCAATTGGGAAAAGGTGCCCTGTCCTCCTTAAATAATCAGTAATCAACCAGAAATCAGGAGGCTTATGAAGAACAGAGCAAACTTTTGTAAAAACATAATCTCTTCCATTTATACCACACTCTTTTACAGAAATTACATGGTATGGAACATAAAAAATGTGCTTTTGACCATTTTTGTCTTCGCAGTCAATGTCTGTATGATCCTCCATACTTCCATGCCAGCTCAACGATAATATTCCTGGGCAACTAACGAAAGATACAACGGCGTATTCCAAATACGCATCTAGATCAAATAATTTTGGTAACATGTACGATCCCCTTTAATGCCTTAAAAAAACAAACTAATCTTGAATTAGATTAAACATAATAACATGAAAGACTTTTACTTCAAATTACTCTACGTAATTTACCTCTCTCTCCAACCGAATGCCGGTTTTTTCCTCAATTTTACCAACTATTAAGTTGGCGAACGACAATAAATTTTCACATGTAGCGTTTCCATAATTCACAAGAACAAGTGGTTGATTCGGCCATGTGCCAATTTCTCCAACTCTAACACCCTTCATTTCTGCAACATGTTCGATGAGCCATGCAGCAGGAATTTTGTATCCATCTTTTACCTCATGTAGAGGTATATCATTATACTTTTCCTTTAGGACATTGCCTTGCGCACTAGTAATGATTGGATTTTTAAAAAATGAACCGGTGTTTGGATATATTTTATAATCAGGTAATTTTTCTGTGCGAGTTTTTATTACCAGATCTCTTACTTCAGACAGATTGATTGTATTTTTCTCCAGCAAACTATCCAATGGCTTATACATCAAAATTGGATTTGGGGTTTTAGAAAGTTTTAAAGATACTGATGTAATAATATATCTACCTTTATTTTGTTTAAATATTGAATCGCGATAACCAAAGTGACAATCGATATTTGATAACTCTACAAAACTAGACGTGCTAGTATCATACGCTCTAACCGATTCTAAAATATCTTTCAGCTCTACTCCATACGCTCCGATATTTTGTACAGGTGAAGCTCCAATGGTTCCAGGAATATTGGACAGATTTTCTGTTCCCCAATATTGATGGCCACATGAATATTTCACAACATCGTCCCAAAGCTCCCCAGCGCCAGCAGTGACAACAACATAATCTCCATAATCTTTGAAATTAATTCCTGGTATCTCTATTTTCACTATTAAAGTATCTTTAATTACATCACTATAGAAAGAATTCGTACCCATTCCCAATACATACATTTTTAATCCATTTGATTGTACATATGAATGGATTTCATTTATATTATTTTCATTTTCTGCAATAACTAGATCTGCCTCACCTCCAATATGGAGAGAGGAGTAATTATTCATTGATGTTCTTTGTATTTCTTTCATAGATATTTACGCCACGATAAAAGCAATTCTAAACTATTATATCCATCCTTTTCTAAAAATATATTTTGCGCCTTCAACTAACATAACATTAAGAATAACCCAGCCGACTATGAACCACATCCATGCAAACGGAATCGAAACCAAACTAAAAATGTTTTGCATAAAAGGAACCGTAACTGTCAGAATTAATATGGTCGAAGCGATAACAATAGCCCAATTTAATTTTACATTGGAGAACACTGAGTACGAGAACAACGGACTATGTAAACTTCTAAATGAATAAGCAACTGCTAGAATATATGAAGCAAAACATACAAAGAAGATAGACTTTGCTAATTCTATCTCTACCCCAGAAAGTACTAACCAATAATACGCAGCAAAAAGTAATATTGAGCTGAATATACCTATACCGAATGTTAGAACTTTAACTTCTTTTGTAAAAATAAGTTTCGAAGATATAACTGTTTCCCTTTTAGTTTTATCTAAGTTGTCATCAAATGCAAAAGCAAGTGCTGGTAGACTACCAGTAAAAAGGTTCACCCAAATTATCTGAAGCGCAGTTAATGGTAAAGATAACCCAACAATTAAACTTCCCCCAACCACTAACACTTCGTCGAGAGAATTAGACATAAGGTACACAAAAGTCTTTCGTATATTAGTTAATATTTTTCTTCCTTCACCAATAGCTAAACTAATTGTTTGAAAATTATCATCAAGCAATACCATATCTGCCGCACTCTTTGCCACATCACTTCCTGAACCGAGCGACACTCCAATGTCCATCGCTTTTAGAGCTGGTGCATCATTTACTCCATCTCCTGTCATAGCAACAACTTCTCCTAATGAGCGATATAACTGACCAACACGTAACTTATCTTCTGGAGTGATTCGTGCGAAAATTTTGATATTAGGAATAACTGTAATGAGCTCATCATCCGAAAGCATGCTCAACTCTGGACCAGTAAGAACTTCTTCGTCTTTAACTGCCCAACCTAAACTTTTTGCAACTGCTAGTGCAGTACCTTTCAAGTCCCCTGTAACTAATACCATTTTAATACCATAACCTTCAATTGTTCTAATAGCTTCTGGTACCTCTTCACGAATTGGGTCATGCAGTGCAAGTACTCCCATGAATTTCATATCTTTTATGTCTGCTAATGAAATTTTGTCGTGATTTTGTTTCTTGTCTATTAAAGCAATACCAATTAATCTATTTCCTTCTTTACTTACATGGTCAATCCATTCTTCGGATATCATGTATTCATCTTTTGTCATCAAAGACTTTTTAAGCAAAATATCAGGTGCCCCCATTACAATATAATGTTCATCTGTTTCAGAAACAGAAAACTTGTGAGTCGAATTAAATGGTATTAAAAGTTGTCTATCCATTATCAAAACATCTGCCCCAACACCATGAGACACTGCTGCCTTTGCAATATTCACTTCAAAAGGTCTACCTCTGAATGACCAAGTAGTTGGTTCTTCTTCCGCATTCTCAACACTTACATCTAGATTATGAATAGCATATTCTAGTAGCTTTTTTTGTTCTTCAGAAAAATGTTTAGACTCGTGAGCTTCACTTTTTGTGAGCATATTTTCATGAGAGAAAATGCCGACTAGTTGCATATCAGCAAGTGTGAGAGTTCCTGTCTTATCAGTCATAATGAGTGTAGTTGAGCCAAGTGTTTCTGCAGCAGCTAATTTTCTTACTATTCCTTTCTTGGAAGCAATACGTTCAGCACCAACCGCAAGAATCACAGTTAATGCAATTGGTAACGCTTCAGGAACTGCACCAACTGCAACTGCAATAGATAGTATCAACATTTCAATCAACCCCTCTCCTCTTGAAATACCTAGAACAAATATTCCTGCGACAATTACAAGGGTCAAGAAAAATATCATCCAAGCTAACTTCTCAACTCCTTTTTGTATTGGTGAATCTGCTCTATCTATTTTTGAAACAATACCAGCAATCTTCCCTATCTCTGTATCATTCCCTGTGATATGGACAATTGCTCTTGCATAACCTTCTACAACCAAAGTTCCTGCATGAACCATATTTGTTCTATCTGATACTGAGCTCGTTATAGAAACAACTCCAATTGTTTTTTCTATTGGAGCAGACTCACCCGTAAGAACAGCTTCATCGACTCTCAAATTATTCACTGACATTATTCGAGCGTCTGCAGGAACACGCTTTCCATAAGAAAGTTTTATAACATCACCCGGAACTAACAATGTAGAATCAATTTCAAATTCTTTACCTCCACGTATAACTACAGCTCTATCTTTAATATATGTTGATAATTTATCTAATGTATTTTCTGCTTGGTACTCTCTATAGAACCCTAGTCCAGCATTTATAAATACCGCGAGAAATATAACCGTTGAATTAATATATTCACTAAGAAAGAGAGTTATAACTCCCGCGATGACAAGTAGAAAAATAAGTGGGCTCTTGAATTGTTTTACAAACACATTAAACATACTCGTCTTTTCTGTGTTGTAAAAATTATTTTCACCGAAAATACCGAGTCTTACTTCGGCCTCCTTTTCACTAATACCGCCGGACGCTGATGACATCGTCTCTATAACTTCTCCTGTGTCTGTAGACCAAGGCTTTAATGCTGTAATTGCTAACTGTAAATCATTATCCATATACTATTTATTATAGCAGATATAGAATTTTAACTGTTTATTTGACTTATACTTGTCAAAAATATAGTATGCGTACAGACTGAAAACTAACTAAAGGAGATCATGATGTGGGCAACAATTTCAGATAAAAAGTTCTATCCAGTCATACATTGCATCGACCCTTATGAATCTCAAGGTAATGGGCATGCACTACAAAATACTCGCATAGCGATAGGTAACAACGCCGACGGAGTTTTTCTTATTGGTCACAGACTCAATTTCAGTGAGTTGTGCGGAATATATGAAAATGTCAGGAAAAATTTTCCCGGAGTATGGATTGGAATAAATTTCCTTGATATCTCTCCAATTAAAAACAGACCAACTCTTCATATTGCTGTAAAAAGTTGTCCAGGACTAAATGCTTTATGGATTGATAGCATGCCCGATGAAAGGCTTGATATTCCATCTTCCATACAAGTTTTTGGTGGTGTTGCATTCAAATATAAATCCCCGAACTTAACTGGTGATGCACTTTTCCAAGCATGTACTAAGGCAATCAAATTCGTTGACGTAGCCACGACAAGTGGGGACAAAACTGGTTCACCTCCAAATATCGAAAAGTTAATTGTAATCAAAAGCAATCTTGCGAACTCTATACCACTTGCAGTTGCAAGTGGAGTGGATGAAGATAATGTTTCTGATTTTATTCCATTTGTTGATAATTTTCTTGTTGCATCAAGCATTACCGAAAGGAAACCGGAGTATAACAATCAAGAGTACTTTGTTCCAGAAAAAGTTAAGCATTTAGCACATAAAATTCATAGTTGGAAACCTTAATCCAATTATCTCGCGTAGAAGTCTTTCGACTTCTACGCGTTTTTATTTTCATGTGCGCGGTCCTGGATTCGGTCACAAAACTCCTCGCGTCTCTCGACGTGATTTACTAATCAACTTCGCTCGAAGTAGTTTCGCGACCCCGTATTCGAATCCACCGCAAGTGACGCAGGTCACTTGCTTCTCATGCTCGCAAAATAATAAATACCCATCTTGAATTACAAGACGGGTATTTATTATTTTGTGCGCGGTCCTGGATTCGAACCAGGGACCGCTCGAGTATCAGTCGAGTGCTCTACCAGCTGAGCTAACCGCGCTTATTTTATTTTACTACCTACTCACCGTGTACACGTTTTCACAATCTATTTATGGCCAAGCCATGAATCTGCTGATTCACAACCGGGTTGAAAGTTTGTTAACTTTCGACATCTTCGCGGCCGAGCCGTCTCGAGCTAACCGTGCTTTTACATTTACTAATCCAAAATATGCACTAAATTTTAATGCATATGTTACAAAATACTACCATAAAAATTGACATAAGAAAAGCCGGCATCGTGTGTACACGATGCCGGCTTTGGCCGAACTGAGAAAGTTCTAGTAAAGCAACTTGTCCCAAATCCCTCTAACGAGGAAACGTTTGACTTTGTCGTTCGGCCGGATGGAAATTACTCCGACCAACAAAAGAAACAGTAGCCCGAAAGTGATGCAGTAACCGAGGAGGTAGAACTCCTGCAGTTGCTGGGCAATTATGGTTGAGTCAGCAACAGCAAACCATGTGTTGCCAACAAACGACATTGAAACTAGAATAACTGCAATCGCAACGTTATTGACCATCAACTCCCTTCTGACCGCACGAGTCTCGGTAGAATTGAAGGAATGTTGACTGCTCGATTTAGCAATGTTCATTTCATACCCCTTTTCTCTTGTGTTTTAATCCATATACAGTATAGCACATATCTATATCAAAGTCAAGCACTTTACTCACAAAAGCTATATATAACAACAAAAAACTACCATTTTATTGGTAGTATTTTGTTTTAACTTAAAGTATTTCAGGCTTTCAAATTTATGTGTAGTCTGTATAAACGAAAAAATTGAGATGAATACAAGGCAAAGAAAGTTTTTGCGACCAAGATGTACGAGTGGTACATTGCGGGAGCAAAAACTTTCTTTAACGAAGTAGTCGCTCGATTTTTTCGTTTAGACTACCAAGCGAAGTGAGCGAAGGCTTTGTTAGACTCAGCCATTCTATGTGTATCTTCCTTCTTCTTAACTGCAGTTCCTTCATTATTCGCTGCTGCCATAAGTTCGTCAGCCAATTTGAAACGCATTGCCTTTCCCTTCTTGCTGCTTGATGCATCAAGAATCCAACGTAATGCAAGCATGAAACGACGATCTTCACGTACTTCGCGAGGAACTTGGTAGTTTGCTCCACCGATACGGCGTGAACGAACTTCAGTTACCGGTCCTGCATTTCGAAGAGCTGCTTCAAATGTTTCAAGTGGATCTTCTACCTTCAACTTCTCTTTGATTACATCGAAAGCACCGTACACGATTTCACGTGCAGTATTCTTCTTTCCTCCTTCCATCACATAGTTAATGAACTTAGATACTTTAAGTGAATTATACTTAGCATCTGGCCCAACCATATTTCTATTTTTAACTTTTCTTCGCATGTATTTAGGCAGCTTGTAGCTTATAGCTTATAGCTTATAGCAAAAACAAAATACATTTGTGTTGCTATTGGCTATCGGCTATCAACTATTCACCGGGTCTCTTGTGTTTTCTGTTCCCCGAAGCATGGGTACTTCACAAGTGTTTAATTTCAGTAAGTGCTTCAATACTTGATAAACAAGTGCTATGTATACTACAACAATTTGACACAAAAAGCAAAATATCTTCTATTTCAAAGTCAAAACAACCATTGCGTGGTCACTCCCTATTATTTCCTCATCAAGTGGTATATCACTGTGACATTTCAAGTCATCATTAAGAACAGATACACTTTCTACCAAATTAGCTATTTCTTGCGAAACAATCATAGTATCAAACGTTAGATTATTCCCCCTATGAATGTGTGTAGTTGCGTCACCTTTATATCCCACAAGAATATCCTGAAGCAATCTCTCCTCCTTTTCACTTGATTTTAAAATATCCAAGCCACTACCATTATTATGCTCATTAAAATCCCCAAGTAAAATGACTTCTCTACTTTCATCGAGAGTTTTATCCACGAACGCCCTCAACCCTTTCAATTCCATCATCTTATAAAAAATACAGCGGAACTTAGCCTCAGTATGAATTTTTTGCTCACTATCTCTATCTTCTCCTTCCAAGTATATAGGCAACATACTTTTTAAATGGAACGTTACCAATCTTAGTTTCTTTCCTTTATAATTATCCAAATCAATAACAAGCACATCTCTTCGTTGCTTAATTGGTAAAATATTTTTTGTATCTCCTTCTTCTTGAATACTTGGAATAAACAAATCCCCCAGCGAAACACTTTCACATACTATGTGTGAATCTAGTGATTTTTTATACAACACCGCCATACGAATCCCTCTTCTATCCGGTTTCGCAAAAAAATAATTATAGCCAAGATCATCCCCAATAATTGAAACCCCTTTCTCACCACCAACTTCCTGAAGACATATTATATCTAAGTCTTCTTTTCTAAAAAGATCTTTAAAGTAGGCCACTCTCTTATTAAAAAACTCTTCTTTTACTGACTCTTCTGCTACTTCATCAATAAAAGTATCTGCATCATAGAAATTTCTAAGATTGTATGTAGCGATTTTCATTTGTTGAGTCTAACATATTTTATTTTTAACACAGAAAACAAAAGCGCGACATTCTGTCGCGCTTTGTGTTATTTCTTCTTTGCTGGGGCTGCAGCTCCTGCTTTTGGACGCTTTGCTCCGTACAACGAACGGGACTGACGACGCTTTTCAACTGGAGTCGCATCCAAACGTCCTCGAACGATATGATAACGTACACCCGCTAAGTCCTTCACGCGTCCACCACGCAATATCACAACTGAGTGCTCCTGTAGTTTATGTCCTTCTCCTGGGATATACGCAGTTACTTCCATACCATTAGTAAGACGAACACGGGCAATCTTTCGAAGCGCAGAGTTAGGCTTCTTTGGGGTTGTTGTTGTAACTTTTATACAAACACCACGCTTAAAGGGTGAGTCATAAAAATTAGGCTTGTTCTGAATTGCGTTGAATCCACGTGTCATAGCAATAGAACGTGATTTCTTAACTTCAGTGGAACGAGATTTCTTTAGCAGTTGATTAATTGTTGGCATAACTTAATTAGTAGTAGAATACTACCAGAGAACGAGCTTTTTTGCAAGCTAACCAGCTTACATCATCTTGCATTTTATTATCACTTACATTACAACTTTTAATAAAAATAAATCAAATACAGGTAAAAGTTTAGAAATTAAGTAAATATTCCAAGATTATCTACCTTCAACGTTTTCTGTTTTTTTCATCGCAACAATAGTGTTATTCCTTAAATCGTATATAATTGCCAGTTTTGGATACATAATAATGTAATCTCCAACCTTCACATTTGAGTAAAAGTTGTTTTGACTCTTCAATACCTCAGCATCCTCTACTCTGACGACAGCATCAGGAAAATCATCTGGCACTGTCACCAATTTTGAAACACGATCAATAATCTCAGATTTTGAAACTACGACATCATTTGAAAGTGAAGTATAAAAATACGAATACGCACCATATAAAACTGCGACAATTATTAACACTGCGGTGAGTATCTTAAAAGCAGAGTGAAATATTTTAGATAAAAGTAATTTTCTAAGATTATTTTTCCCGTATCGTTTCATGGAGTGAGTTATGCCAGAAAAAACACCTCTCTTTTTGTTATTTATCTTCACTTGCAGGTTATTTTTCTTTTTTATTTTATTTTTAGCAGAAGACTTCATATTAAACTAAGTATACTTCAAAAGGACAACTATTAGGGACAAAAAATACATTGACTGTGGACAGACTATACTAGAGCTATTGCTACTAAGTGGAATACGTACGGCATAATCATACCGTAAAGGACAGATGCTACTAATATTGCTCCAACCATATACAGAGGGTTATAAATAACCGTTGAATTTATACGCATTCTCGGGAAAAGTGCTTGAATAATAGACATACCATCAAAAGGTGGGATAGGTATCAAGTTAAAAAATGCTAGTGAAATATTTACTTTGATAATAGTAAATATAGCACTTCCTACTCCGACACTTAAACTACCGCTCGATGCGAGAACTTTGAAAATAATTCCTGCTATAAGCGCTATTAGAAGATTCGTTAATATACCAGCAGCAGCTACGAATGCCTCGCCAATTCTTGTTCGTATATTGTATGCGTTATATGGAACAGGTTTTGCCCATCCAAAAAATGTACCAGCGGAGAGAAACGCAAATAACGGTACAACGATAGAACCAATTATGTCTATATGAGGAAGGGGGTTGAGGGTGAGTCTACCTGCTCGATTAGCAGTTTCATCCCCTTGTATATAGGCTGCATAGCCGTGAGCTATCTCGTGGAGGACGATTGAATACAGTATTATTATAAAAGGAAAAATTCCTTGTGAAATGGTAAGTATCTCATTCATAATACTATTCTAACATATCAAAACAAGTGGACGACATTAAACTACTATTATGTTAGTATACGAATAAATGATGTTCCTTTTTCTTACAGAAACGAGGTAATGAAGTGCATAATACTATTGAATTTTCTCATGACTTAATTGCTGGAAAACACCCACTAGTCGAGGATGACATTATTTCTACGAGAGCCGAAGAGTACCTGACTAAGTATTTTGAAAGGCGTGTGACCAATTGTTCCACTTTGGCAAGATTTCTATTTGATGGTAATTTTGTTGAATGTTCGAAACAAAATGGATATTTCACATTTGAAGATAACTTCACAATATACACCGGTCAAGAACTGCATATTGGTGATGTTGTATTATTCATGTTCAATAAGCTTATGGCGAGCGGTGGCGATAATGAACTTCTTCAACATTTCATTGCCCTAACTAGGAATCTAATCCTTCCAATTGGTGGTAGCAATGAACTATCTTCAGAACAAATTCGGGGAGCGTACAAAGGAGCTGACCACTTCACTGATTTTCACTTAATGACGCATGTTGGTGGAACCGGCTTAAAGACTGCTTTCCTTAACCAAACCAGCATACACAGATCTAGGAATAATAGAAAGTGTGGTAAGTGGAGTCAAGGTAGAATTGTTATACGTTTTGAGGATCCTGTTCATTTTCTGAAATACCCAGTTATTCCATTGCTTCTAAGGAGAAACAACTACTAATAAGACGCTGCTGGATATACTCTGGTGGCGTTTTTAATTTGATATATTATTTTATACGGGTTGCAAAAAGCACTTTATCGTGATAGTATATGACAACTAACTAGAAATCTATGGCAAACATCTGTCCACTATGCGAAAAAGGTTCAAGAGTCGTTGGAAAATATAGCAACTCTGTTCGTGCTACCAAATTTAACCCAGCTGGCGATCGTCGTGTATACCCAAACCTCCAGTGGGCTCGTATTCCTAATGGTCCTCGTATAAAGATTTGTACTGGGTGCATGAAGAAGGGTATTCATCTTCAGATTAAACTATAAATAATAAATCACAGAAAAGCGCGACCGTCGGTCGCGCTTTTCTTTTGTTATAATTTATTGTAGGATTACGACATCTCAACAAATGACAGGAAGGAAGAGACTATGTCGTTCTTTATTAGTGGTATTTTTTGGCAAATTGGTATGTTTCCGTATATTGGTCACTCTCCAAAAATCGGTGAGGTTGTAATGATTGGTGAAGCACAAGTCGAAGCTGTGTTCTCGGGAATGATCGGTAATAGAATCATTGACAGCAGGTCAGATGGTTTCTTGCATGACGTGTATGGAAACTCTGAACTCACTGATTTTGAAATCAGAGAAAACAACATGCAGTTCACAAAATGCTATCTACGTCGAGATGACGAAATCCTCTACGACTTCGAAAAGTCCGAGGGTGGGGTCTGGATTGGCAGATGGCACGGCAAAAGAGTTGGTGAGGGTAATGCAAAATGTATTCTCACTGAAATTCCTGAAACATTTTTCACGCAACAATTTCCAAACAAAAAATAATTTATATGTACAAATTATTGTGAAGCGCGACCTCCGGTCGCGCTTTTCTTTTTTATTTCACATGTTAGGATATAATCATTGTTCATTAAGGAGATAGAAAATGAAACGAAACAGGGGAAGACGTGGACGAATTATCAAACCAATTCCAAGTACTCCAATATACAGAAATCCCTTGACTGGGACATATGCTTTCCCAGCAAGTTTTGCAGAAAATTTTGCAGAAAATGTTAAGCAACGTTTTGCAAAAAAGTAAAGCACCACGGGCTCACGCCACGTGGCATTATCGCCCCTTAATCTTTCAGATTAAGGTTTCAAACAGCTTTGCTGTTTGCTCACACCTAAGGTGTGAGTGGCGCGTTCATCCCACAGGCTTACGCCATGGGG
>JAIPIK010000019.1 GCA_021734745.1 Candidatus Altimarinota bacterium
TGCCCCATGGCGTAAGCCTGTGGGATGAACGCGCCACTCACACCTTAGGTGTGAGCAAACAGCAAAGCTGTTTGAAACCTTAATCTGAAAGATTAAGGGGCGATAATGCCACGTGGCGTGAGCCCGTGGTGCTTTACTTAATTTTTGTAAAACGTAGCACCTTCTCCTCTCCCTCATTTAGTACTTCTTCAATAAAATCTGCAAGTGGTCGGGACCACAACGAACCACTTGGTGCCTTATAAATAACGCACTCCTTCATATCTAATTCAGCTACCTTTGTTTGCAATTTTCCAATACCAATAATTTCATATTCCCCTCTCGTTTTATAATGCTGCCAAATTTCTCCTGCTTGTGGTGTCATAACATAAGTATACATGCATTTTTATAAAAATATGGTAGTATACATAGACAAAGTTTACAGGTATTTACTTTGTAATTATATCGGAATGTGGTGTAACGGCTAACATCCCTGGTTTGGGACCAGGTGACTCCGGGTTCGAATCCCGGCATTCCGACAAAATACAAAAAGCACAGGCCTAGCCTGTTCTTTTTTTATTTTGTCGGAATGCAGCATGTGACCTGCGTCACATGCGACGGTGATTAGTAAATCATGCCGAGAGGAGATTCGAATAGGCGAATCAGCAGACGATTCAGCAGAATCGCGTCTGGACGCAGTTCCTGGAACAAGCAACAGGTCTCTTGTTTCATGTAATCTAAAACAAGATTAGGTGACCTAATTCCGGCATTAACCTCTACCCCCTACTCACATTCTCCATCAACACAACTTTCCCCTGTCTCGACTCAGTATTTACATAAACACACGCAAGATCTATCTGATACTTTGTTTCATGTGAAATACTTTTATGATGTAAATATGTTTCACATGAAATAACCAATTTTGACCACTTGTCCCTTGTGAGATTATCCTCTGGTTTTACAGCTAATGTATTGAGATGTATAAAATCTCTGACTTTTACACTTTTTACTTCAACAAACCTTAAGACATTGTCTTTTTTAGCAATAATGTCTATTTCCCCATACTTTGTTCTGTAGTTAATATCAAGCACATAAAAACCATGTTTCACAAGAAACGTACGAGCTATATTCTCCCCTATTTTTCCTATTTCATTATGTTCTGCCATTGTTTTAAGGGATATTTTGAGTTGTTTCACGTGAAACGTTTGTCCTATTAAATTGTACTTTTATTTTGCTATATATGGTAACAATATGCCATATACTACAATGGTTTTTTGATATAAAGGCCATAATTTTCTGCAATTATTAAGGACGTACTTTAGTGTCCGTTATACACACTACTCACAGGTTTATCCCCAGTTTCGAATAACTTGTCAAATGACTTATTGGAGTAGAAGTCATCAGCTTTTAGTATATAGCGTTTTTCCAGAACTGTATCTTTCCAATATCAACCTCTCATGTTACAATTGCACCTAATGCGGTGTTGGTTTAGTGGTAGAACACGACCTTGCCAAGGTTGAGACAGGAGTTCGATTCTCCTACGCCGCACTAAAATGTGAGTAAAGCGAACAATTTTATTGGCGTAAATAAGCCAACTGCTTGGCTTATGTGGAGAATCGAATAGGGGTCGCGAGGTCTAATATTTTTGTAATCAAAAATTGACCTTGTGACCGATTCTCCGGATAAACGTTCACTAACTAAACTGTGGATTTGTAGAGAACGAGTTCGATAACGAAGCGTATCTTACGCAATAAATTGTTTAGATGATACACTTATTATTAACAACCCATGTCCCATAAAGCTATATCACCATTAATAATATTATCCTTATTAATTATTCAGGTAAATGTTGTTAGTGCATGTTCACCAGCACCAGGTGCGTGGCCACCGTTGAAATCTGAGGCAACAGGCTTGATAATTAAGACTAATTCACTTGGACCTGTTTACACAAACTTAAGTGAGTATACTGTTATTTTTAGTGACTACAGTTCAGATATTTCATGTGGACCGAACAAAATTTATGCTAAAACACCATTAGCTATAATGATCTTTATTCTTGTTGGTTATATTCTTGGTGTTGTTGTTACAACTGGATTTAGAAATAAAACTGTACCGAGCAAAGTGTAGATGTACACTTTGTTACATGTGTAACGGTACAATATGAATGTTGGTGCTTATCAGGATTCGGTCACGAGTTACTAACTGCTTCGAAATACTACGTATTTCTGCATCGTAAGTACTCGCGACCCCGCCTCGTCCGTATTTGAAAAGTAGGTTCGAGAACTTTTCAAATACATGACTGCGGCATTCGAATCCTAACGTATGACACGCAGGTGTCATACTGCGGAAGCACAAAAATACTCGTTTCACTCACATTTTTGTGCTTCCGCTAGGATTCGAACCTAGAACAACGGTTCCGAAGACCGTCATGATATCCATTTCACCACGGAAGCTTAATTTACATAGGTATATTACCACAACATATGACACAAATACAGCAAAAAATAAGCACAAGTATTCCAAAAGAAGTAACAATGGTACTTGCTGTGCTTCAGAATGCATCATTCGAAGCTTTTTTGGTTGGTGGCTGTGTTAGAGATTTAATAATGGGTAATAAACCAAAGGATTTTGATATTACGACGAACGCTACACCAGAGGAGATAATTGCTTTATTTCCAAAGACTTTTTATGAAAACACCTATGGTACCGTAGGGGTTGTCACTTGTGGAGAGGATGATTTACCAGCTTGCAGTGATGAAACGGTTAAAATTGTCGAAGTTACCCCATATCGTATTGAAACAGCATATTCTGATAATAGACACCCAGATGAGGTGAAGTGGAGTAAGAATATAGAAGATGACTTAAAACGTAGAGATTTCACGTGTAACGCTATTGCCTACAATCCTATGACAGGTGAGCTGATAGATCCATTCGATGGACAATCTGATATACAGAATAGGATTATCAGAGCAGTGGGAAGTCCGGACTTAAGATTTGGTGAAGATGCACTTCGACTTATGAGAGCTGTTCGTTTCATGAGTCAGTTGGACTTCGATATAAATAGCGTTACACGTGAAAGTATTGAGAAAAATTCTCATCTTTTGAAAAACGTTTCATGTGAAAGGGTAAAAGATGAATTTATAAAGCTTCTGATGACTGATTTTCCAATGAGAGGTATTATTATGATGAAAGAAGTGGATATATTGAAATATGTTGTTCCGGAGTTAGAGAGAGGAATAGGAGTTATGCAGAATCAAGCTCACAGTTTTGACGTTTGGGAACACAATTTACGTACTTTACAGCATGCTGCAGATAAGAAATGGCCGTTACACATAAGATTATCAGCTGTTTTACATGATATTTCAAAGCCTGAAACTCGTAGATATTCAAAAGAGAAAGGAGATTATACTTTTTATGGTCACGACGTCGTCGGAGGGCGTGTTTCACGTGAAATATTAGAAAGATTGAAGTTTCCAAAAGAAATGACAGAGAGAGTTTCCATGTTCGTACGCTGGCATATGTTCTTCTCAGATACTGAACAGATAACAATATCTGCTGTTAGACGCCTAATTACGAATGTAGGCAAGGATAATATATGGGATTTAATCAACTTACGTATTTGCGACAGAGTAGGCACTGGAAGGCCAAAAGAGGAGCCATACAGGTTAAGAATGTATGAATCTATGGTAGAACAAGCACTTCAAGATCCAGTTAGTCTAAAAATGCTTAAAACTGACGGGAAACGCATCATGGACGTTACACAAGAAACGGCTGGGCCGAAAATTGGTTATGTTTTACATGCATTATTTGACGAAGTTCTCGATAACCCTGAAAAAAACACTGAAGAATACCTAGATAAACGTGCAAAGGAATTAATCAAATTATCTGACATAGAGCTTAAATTAATGGGGAAAGCTGGCAAAGTTGAAATGGAAGAGAAGAATAAAGAGCAAATCAAAGAAATACGTAAGCAATTTAACGTTAAGTAATTTTTGTCCTTTATAAAACCTTTAAAAATAAGAACGTAATTCGATGTCCTTTATAAAGGACATATATGTTTTGATGTGGTTTATCGATTAAAAACTTCATAATGATACACTGCATGACATGTCACATGATGTAATAAAACATATTTCTCAAGAAAAAATAAATGAATTGTTCGAGGATATGGATATTCATCCACTTACTGCTCAATTACTTGTTCAACGAGGGATAGAGAGCAAAAGGGAAGCTGAACGTTTCATTAATCCTTCTTATGACATAGATATTGGGAATCCATTCGATATTCACGGCATGGGTGATGCTGTAAAGAGAATTATTGATGCGATGAAAAATGGTGAAACTATTGCAATATATAGTGATTATGATTGTGATGGTATTCCTGGGGGTGTACTTTTACGTACTTTTTTTGCAGATATTGGATATCCTGTCGAAGTATATGTACCACATAGACATAATGAAGGGTATGGATTACATAATCATGCAATAGATTCACTTAAGAAAAAGGGAGTAACACTTATTATTACAGTGGATTTGGCGATTACGAATATTGATGAAGTGAAGTATGCGAAGGAAAAAGGGGTTGATATTATCGTAACTGATCATCATTTGCCAATTCACAAAGAAGGTGATGGACAAGTAGTACCAGACGCCGTTGCGGTGATTAATTCTAAACAGTATGTGTGTAATTATCATGATGATATGTTGTGTGGTTGTGCTGTTGCGTGGAAGCTATTGTGTGCGTTACTTTCAAAAATAAAAGAAGAGGCGAATAGTAAGAAGAAGATAAAGGGTGGAGATTCTTGGAAGAAAGTGGTGGATACAGTTGCGACGCTTAAGGATGGGTATGAGAAATGGTTGCTTGACCTTGTTGGAATATCAACTGTTGCGGATATGGTTCCACTAGTGAAGGAGAATCGCGCACTCGCATATTTTGGTTTGAAAGTTCTACGAATGACGAAACGTCATGGACTCAATCATATTTTTCGTAATCAAGGAGTGTCAAAAGAAAATTTAACAGAAGATGATATTGCTTTTACTATTGCACCGAGAATAAATGCAGCAGGAAGAATGGGGGATCCGATACAGGCACATAATATGTTGTTTGAGAAAGATAATGTTGCATCACAAAAATATGTTGATGATTTGGAAGCTTTGAATGTAGAAAGGAAGCAGGGGGTGAAAGATATAACAGAAGGAATAGATTTTGATCACAGTGTTTATGACAGCAGTGTCATTGTTGTCGGAGATTTATCTTGGGGGCCGGGTATATTGGGATTGATTGCACAAAAGATTATTGATGAAACAGGTAAGCCGACATTCGTTTATGGGCAGGGGGACGATAAGACTTCGGTCAAAGGCTCGTGTCGTTCACGGGGTGATGTTCACGTCGTAGAACTGATGACGAGATGTATAGAATTATTTCCTGGAGTTATTACACATGCTGGTGGTCATGAACAGGCAGGGGGATTTTCTTGTGCATTAGATAGAGTCGGAGAATTATCAGATGCACTCAATGAATCGTTGAAGCATGTTGAGATAAAAGAATTAGGAAGTGATGTAACAGTGGTGCATGCTAGTTTGAATTTGAATGATGTGAATCTTATAACTCACAATGCAATTAATGTTCTCGCGCCATTCGGTGTTGGTAATCCGAAGCCACTTTTTGCATTTAAAGATGTTTTACCATTATCCGTAAGATGGTTCGGTAAGAAAGGGGAGCATCTGGAGGTAATTTATCCAAAAGGGGACAATTCAAAATTTGATGAAGTGAAAGCAATTATTTTTTTCGCAACGAAAGAGTTGGAGGAAAAAGCAAAGAAGAAGCATACATTACTCGCCCATATTGAAAAGTCAGTATGGAGAGGAAAGACGGAGCTGCGGCTTAGGATAAAAGAGATTGTTTAATTTGACTTTTTATAAATTCATGTTAGGATTGTAATTATAAATTCAAATTAATTTGGATTATTATTGTTCTTTCACTTAAATAATTATAAAGGAGGAAAATGAATCATTATCAGGCTTTGGGAGTAGTAATAAACGCAAGTTCTGAGGAGATTGTTCTGGCGTTCAGAAGGATAGCTATGAATAATCATCCAGATAGGAATCCAAACAACGAAGAAGCGGAAAGAATTTTTTATCTTGCTAAGTCGGCCTACGAAGTGCTCGGTGACCCGGAGAAAAGGAAACTTTATGATCGGGAAATCATGGACGCAGAAGTTTTTGATTTAGGAGATGCATCATATTCAGCATTTGCTGATTTCGTCAACACAACACTTAAAGGGGTAGAACATGCTTGATTTAACACTTGAAGTAAACGAAAGAGCAACCGCACTTGTTGCAATATTGCAACAACAAGGAGCAGTTGCGGCCGATAAGGCAGTTGAAGTTGTTGCTGACAAAGAAGGCGACAAGTCTGCCGCAAAACTAATTGGTAGGCTTCCTGCAGTTGTTGTGGCTGATATCGTGGTACAGTTTGACTATACGAAGCCAAGCATAGTCGGCATGATCGTAACCCCAAAACAGCTTCGCAAGGTTGTGGAGAGGCTGCCGTTAATGGACCAGGAAAATCGTATATCCGATGTTCTTTGCGGAGTTATCCTTCATGAGGATGATACCAGAAAACGCAAAGCATTTCTTAGTGAATTCACGAGAAATGAAATTGGCATTGGGCTACTAGCTATTGCTTTGGAAGGAGATGAGTTCATTTCCTTCATCAAAACTGGAAGTTTTTCCAGTGGCGAAGATGCGGAAAAAGCTACTTCAGAGAATATTGATTTTGGAGGGAAGCAAGAACTAGCTTTTGCTCTAAAAGAGTACTCCGGGGTGGCTGCAAAAAAAGTTGCCTCTGTTATGTCTCAAGAGGGCATGCAAAAGCATGTGATTGCTACGATTCGTAGCTTATTCGGAAACGAAAGTGGCACGAATAGCGACGATAACCCCTACGCAAAATTTCTTTAACTAAGCGAAGGAGAGGGCTATGAATATAGTAATTAAATCAAAGTTCTCTCCTTTTCAAGAAGCCCTGAGAGACGCAGTTACTCAGGGTTTTATTTCTGAAAAGGATGTAGAGCAGATAAAGAAAGATGGCGCAAAGCTTGTAAGTTCAATCGTGTTCAAGTTTTTCCCACTTGTTAAAGAAGGTGGTTACAGTTTGGCTGTGAAAATGGCAGATGTAATCATATCGCTCGGACTAATTTCAATTGGTGTTGATAATCAAGCTGCAAAGGTGTTATCTAAAGGTATACAGGAATTAGCAGTAGCTGGTTTTTCAAGATTGAAACAAATTGGAGAACTTCCAGAGTTTTGCAACTTTGGAACATTGAGTAATTCCAATGAGCTTGATAATTTATTCAAGACCGTTTTCAAAAAAGATTTCGAGACAAGGGAGCAGATAAAAAAAATTCTTGACCGTGAAATTTTAGGAAGAGAAAATTTGCTCAAGATTAGATTTGCCAGAAAAGTGGTAGAATTCACCAAAGGTAAATCAGGAGAACTCGAATATCACTATGAAACACTTTCAGCTTTGAGTGAATCATCTGTAACTGTAATCAATTCCTATTTCTTCAGTTTGATATTTAATCTTGACGGTGGCTATGATTTAAGCTCGACAAGTTTGAGAAAAGTTAATCGAAGAAAACGCCCAACAGTAAAACAAGCTCGTAATATTTTGAGGAAGTTCCAAGATACCTCAAGAGGAAGAGAGTTGGTTGTATTAGGTTATGAATCTTTAGTGAGTGAGTTTTTTGAAGATTCTAAAATTGCTTCTTTCTTCAGTGACAAGGAAGTTACAGTTGATATTTTCATATCAACAAGAGAGAAGATGGACGGAGGTGAGTTTTTTCCTTTATACATTAACGATGACGATATTTCTTCCATTAACATGGATGACTTATAACGGACCAGTTCTACTGGTCCGTTTTTTTATTGCAAAATAATGACAAATTACACTAGGTGCATAAGTGTCACCGATATATTGCTATTATCTGTATAATTATATATAGGTAGGCTTTGTTGAATAAAGCCTGAATGTATATCTTTTAAAGGGGGACGGCTATGAACATAATCGATAGGGGTAAGTCACCGTCTATATCTCCAGAAAGTGGGGAAATGGAAAGGTTGATGAAGTACTTTCTCAATTATCGTGGACGAATCAGGATGAACAGGAAGGACAATCCAAAAGTTACGATAATTGCAAAAGTCATAGACTCACACTACATGGACGAAGAAGATTGTGTCGTTCTGGTGGTGGATGTATACAACGACGAACCACAACATCTGTTTTATTACATGGGTGAAATTCGCAACTACCAACTTAGCGGTGTTGTTAATTTTTCACAACGAATGTCCAAGTTTGAAGAAGGGGATTATGACCCTGTATCAGTACGTTTTTTGAAATGATACCTTTTAGATGGTGGTACTCTGCATTTTTACGCAGAGTACTTTCTTTTGGTGTATACTCCACTGATATGGAACTAAGTAAAATACCAAAACAGTTTTGTGAGAATGTGAATATTGGGGCGACTCAAGAATTTTTTATAATATCTATGTTATCAGGTCAAAACGCGATGACCTATGCGCTCACCCCCGCACATGCAAAGCGTCTCAGTCAGTCACTCGCGTATAATATCGCAGAGTTTGAAAAGAGGTTTGGTGAAATTAAGACGGAATGGACTCCAGGGGTGGAGAGCCCGATGCAGATGATTGATATAAAGGAAGGAGGAAATAAAGATAAAGATAAAAAGGAGTAACTGTCCTTTTTAGAGTGTTGTATGCTGTAATGTTGTGAATAGCACATAGGATTGACATTTTATTTTAATTTGGATAGTGTTAATAGTGGGGTTTAGTAAGGTAGTATGTTACTAAACTTGTTTTAAAATCTGTTTCACTTAAGGAGAAAATCATGTCCAAAGATAAACCAGGTTTTACCAACACAGGTAGCGGAATTGCTGGGCAAGGGGTTTCAGATGTTATTGCTGGCATCAAACAAGGAAACGCTCAGAATGGCACACCTGATTTCAGTAGGGCTTCTGCCTACAGTGGATCCAACTCGGGTGTACACACTGGGAGCAATACTCCTACGACAGGTCGTCACGGGGGCCCCTTCGGCAAAAAATAACTGAGACCAACAAGATGCTGTTCAAATAGTTTCATTACCAGCTGCTATGTGGCTGGTTTTTTATTAAAAGGAGACAGTCATTATGTCTAATGAGGAAGATGGAGAAGGAGGCAAATCAATCACTGACGATGAAGACTTCAAGGAAATGGTTAAGAAGTATAGAGCGGAAAGTATTGATGAGTTAAAAGGTATGAAGAGGTCATCCTTAGATAATTATGTAAATGGGTCCACGAGTCGCTCCGATAAAGGTAACGAGCATGCGATGAAGGATTTCATGGCGGTCAGTAAAGTGCTTCGGGAAAAAGAGGTAGAAGCTGGGGTTGATAGTAGTGATGAAGAGTAACCCAGTTTCTAAAGTAAATTTTATAAATATATCTTTGCACCTGAGTTTGTTCAGGTGTTTTTTATTCCGTTCTATAGAATCTTTGTGATGGAAAGGATACAATAATTGGATGAGTGAGGACTATGTAGAAGAAGAGAAAACTGAGAAGAGAGAAAGGGTGATTTTTCATATGGATGGGGATGCTTTTTTTGTGGGAGTGGAGGTGGCGAAGAATCCGAAATTAAAAGGTTTGCCAGTAGTGACGGGGGAGGAGCGTGGTATAGCGTCCGCTTTTTCATATGAGGCGAAGGCACTCGGTATTACTCGCGGTATGCCGATATTTAGAATCAAAAAAGATTTCCCACAGGTGATTGTACTTCCAGGGGACTATCAATCATATGCGAAGTATTCGAGTATGATGTTCGATATTGTAAGAAGATATGCTGATGATGTAGAGGAATACAGTATCGATGAATGCTTCGCGGAATTAACAGGACTGGATAAACCACTTAAGATGAGTTACTTAGAAATCGCAGAGCGTATCAAGAAAGAAGTGAATGAGGAGTTGGGATTATCAATAACAATTGGTCTTGCCCCGAATAAAGTTTTGGCAAAGGTGGCATCTAAGTGGGTGAAGCCAAATGGTCTAACTGTGATTACAAAAAATACAGCACCGGAATTCTTGGATAAATTCGCAATAGATAAGATATGGGGCATAGGTCCGAAGACAGTGGAGAAATTAAAAAGACTTGGAGTACATACGGCAGG
The DNA here is from genome assembly GCA_021734745.1 of Candidatus Altimarinota bacterium. GTDB lineage: Bacteria > Patescibacteriota > Minisyncoccia > Phycocordibacterales > UBA5272 > UBA11704. The sequence continues at coordinate 10,185 of JAIPIK010000019.1, forward strand.
GGATTTCGCTAATCAAAACTTAGAATGGATACATAACACATTGTCGAAACCATATGAGAGTATCTGGAGAGAACTTCATGGTGAAGTGATAATGGAGCTCGATACAAAACCAAAAACAGAATATGATTCTATACAGAAGACGAAAACATTTTTCCCTACAACAAATGATAAATCCTTTCTTCTTTCACAATTATCCAAAAACATAGAGGAAGCTTGTGCTAAGGCGAGACATTATAAACTGACACCGAAGAAGATTTCTATTTTTTTGAAAGACCAGAACTTCCAATTCACAACGGCACTCATACAACTATCTTCACCGACGAATGCGCCTGAGACTATTATCTCTTTGACTTCCGAACGATTGGATGCGATGCATAAGAGGGGTGTGATGTATCGTACAACAGGGGTGACATTAGAAGGCCTGACACAAGGCACTGTGGTGCAAGGAGACTTGTTCGGTAATTCTGATAGAGCGGATAAGTTCGAGGCAATACATAAACAATTGGACACGCTCGAGAACAAGTTCGGCAAACGTGTGGTGCATCTCGCGTCCACTTACGGCGCACTTAAGCATAAAGAAAAATTAGGTGGGACTGATGCGGAAGAATTGGACAGGGACTTGTTGTTTTTGTAACTTATTCATATAGGTGATATATAAATTATTTGAGATACTAAGTAATAGTATATTTATGAGCGCGATAAAAAATATTTTTAGAATAAATCACACACGAAAAATCTTTTTGTTAAAGGTTGGGGTAGGGGTATGTATCACGATACTAGTATCTTCTTCGGGCTATTATGCATACAAATATTTTTCTGAAGAAAAAACTGAGGTGGCTGTGTATCAAACACCTGAAGAGAAAGATGTATATGTGCGCTTCGTTATGGAAGTGTATGATTCTATTTCCAAAAATTATTGGGCAAAGGTTGGTGATGAAGACATGGCAAAGCTTTTCCAATTATCTGTACAAAAGGCGACCAATCAGGCAACACTACCAGAACTCATAACTAACAACAGAGAAGGTGTTTCCAAAATGATAAGCGCGTCTGCTTCATCTATATCTGGTACATCGAGCAAGAGACAGATGATGGTAGATATAATAAATGTAGCGATGTATAACCTAGAACCAGTTGGAAGAAATGGATTGTATTCAGAGAAGCAAGAAGTTGCTCTTAGACAAAATGTTAGTAACATTAATAAAGAAAAAGATTTGTATGAAGACCTGGGTGTAGAAAAAGGTGCACCAGTTGAAGTTGTAGAAAAAGCATATAAAGAAAAAGAAGTGGTACTCGCGAAGTCTACCAATCCTGAAGCGATAGAAGAATTGAAGAAAATTACTTATGCACGAAAAGTTTTAACTGATGAAAATAATAAAAAGCTTTATGATGAGAGTCAGATAGAACCAACTATATCTGGGAAAATATTTGGAAGCACTTTGTATTTATCAATAAGTAAAATTTCGCCAACCACTCTTCGTGAGTTCGGAACTATAATTGAGAAAGCAAATGCGACATCACAGTTAGATAGTATGATAATTGACTTGAGAGGAAATATCGGTGGGGCTCTAGATTTCTTACAAGTATTTTTGGGGGCGTTTATTGGAGACAAGCAATTCGCTTTTGATCTTTTTCATCAGGACGAATATCAAGTGCAACGTACAACAATTCCAAAATTCGAACCACTTAGTAGATATAAAGATATGGTAATTCTTACTGATTCTATGACACAATCAACAGCAGAATTAACAGCTGCGGTATTCAAAAGAATGAAACTCGCAATCGTTGTAGGAGAAACAACGCGTGGGTGGGGAACGATTGAGAATACATACCCAATCAAAACTCAAATGGATGAAGGCGAGAAGTTTTCACTTTTTTTGGTTAATAGCTTAACACTTAGAGATGATAATATCCCGATAGAAGGACGCGGAGTTACACCTGATATTGATATACAAAAAGTGTCTTTCAAAAATGAATTAAGGGAAATGATTAGAAATGGCTCACTATTAAAAACTGTAGAAGAGAGAATAAAATCAGCACCCTTGCGTTAGATTTTTAAGTTATCTTTTTATTAAGATAGGAGTATTATGTGTGTATGAGGAAATTAACATATATTATCGTTCCTGTTATTATTTTGGTTGGTTTTGGTGTCTGGTTGAATATCATTAAAATAGAAACTCCTTCACCTTTACCAGTTGTTGTTATAAGTAACTTTGATGAATGTGAAAAAGCAGACAACCCAATAATGGAAAGTTACCCACGTAGGTGTCGTTTTGGTGATGTAACATTTACCGAAAATATTGGAGATGAGTTAGATAAAATGAATTTGATTCGTGTTAATAATCCACGACCGAATCAAGTTATCAGTAGTCCTTTAATTATTGAAGGTGAGGCAAGAGGTTTCTGGTTTTTTGAGGCATCATTTCCTGTAGTTTTGACTGATTGGGATGGATTGATAATCGCTCAAGGAATTGCTACCGCAAACGGAGATTGGATGACAGAAAACTTTGTGCCTTTTACTGCAAAACTAGAATTCAAAAATCCAACATATAAAAATAACGGAGCGCTAATTTTAAGAAAAGATAATCCATCAGGATTGCCAGAGCATGATGATGCATTAGAAATACCAATTATATTTAAGAATATTAATTAAACAATTATTTGTACATCAACAACATTCATGACGTATAATTCTGGCATAAGTAAAATAGTACTAATTCGGCCCACTTGTCTTATTGTTACAGCAAAGTGTTATACTTTAAATGTTACTAGTTAATTAAACTAAAATTATGGAAACAACACTTTTGGTTGCAAAAGTAATGGGGGTGTATTTAGTTGTTAGCGGGCTGTTCTTACTTTTTAGAGGAAAGTCACTTCCTTTAATGCTAAAAGATTTTTTTGATCATCCTGCAATTGTTTATCTTACTGGAGCTATATTGGTTTTTATATCAACGCTTTACCTTATAGGAAATAATGTTTGGGACGGAACATGGCGAACCGTTGTTACTGTGTTTGTTTGGCTAGTTCTTCTTAAAGGTGTTGGGTATATTCTTTTTCCAGAGCATCTTCAGAAAATTTCAAATAAGTTTATTATGAAAGGTCTAAATATTTACGGAGTTGTAATCATTGTGATGGGTATAGCTTTGCTTTGTTTGTTTTAGGTTTAAGAATAAATGATAATATAAACTGTGACGAAAGTCACAGTTTTTATTTGACAAATTTACTATATGATGTAGTCTAAGGATAGATTTAATTAGTGTTAATACTTTTTAAAAAGGGGAATGAAAATGATTGGAGATAAACTGACTCAAAGAGTTCTTGCAATTCCAAGAGATGTGCACTTGGTGAACATAACAATACTTCTTGTTGATTATCGGGGTAGAATTGCTATTACTCTAGATAATGATCCAAGTGTTTGTATTCTTGGAAAAGTCATTCGGGCACGTTTTGATCAGATAAATGAAAGAGTTATTTTGTTTGTAAATTTGAAGGTAAAAGGCGGGGACCAAATAACTGCAGATTTTTACCCAAGGTTAATACGCGACTACTATTTAGTTGGGACTAAAGAGGAGTCGCCTCTTAGTCAAATAAACTTTGAACATTGTCCTGCTCGTGCCAGATTGCTCGACCTTTAATTACTTGAAATTGTAGCGCACCATAATCGGTGCGTTTTTCTTTTGTTATGTTATTTTTACAGTGTTATACTTCTATTTATGAAAATAGAAATTTGGACTGACGGATCAAGTAGAGGTAATCCAGGTCCTGGCGGGTGGTCAGCAATTGTTATGACACCGGAGGAAGTTATTGAGCTTGGAGGTAGAGAGGATTTGACTACTAATAATCGAATGGAATTGTTAGGAGCTATACACGGACTAAAGGAAGTCGAAGATAGAAAAGATAAAATACAAACCGTAGAGGTACTTACTGATAGTCAGTACGTAAAAAAGGGAATGACAGAATGGATAGATGGTTGGATAAAACGTGGATGGAAAGGTTCCACAAAAAAGCCTGTACTCAACCAGGACTTGTGGGAGTCATTAAAGAAAGAAGAGGATAGATTGAAAGCAGTAGGAATGAAAGTTACATGGACATATGTACAAGCTCACGTCGGAATAGTAATGAATGAAAGAGCGGACACTATTGCAACCATGTGTGCAGATGATGCAAATGATTTGCAATTATATAGAGGGAATAAAAAAGATTACTTTTTTCAAGTGTAAAGTAAAAAGTCCATAAAGTTTGTAAAGTTATATACGACACAAATGACGACACATACAAAGACGCTCATATTTGTAATCGGAACATTACTAGGAGTTGCAATTGGTGAGGTGTCCATGTATGCGAGTGAAGTGGGGATGTTTGCGTTAATACTTTTTGTTACACAAGGGGTACTGTATCTCTGGGAGAGGAAAAGAAAAATGATAAGTGATGTCGTAGATATCACTTATCATTTTTCTTTTCCTCTCATCACTGCATTATTTTGCTTCGGATTATTTATCGGTGTAGTTCGAGTTCAATTAGTTGAAGAGAAAACAATTTTTACTTGCGAGAGTTCATGTACCTTTGATGCGAAAATTATTTCTTCACCAGAGACAAAAAATGAATATCAAATTTTTAATATAAGGCCACTTGTCGCTACTTCAGAAATGTATGATGTGCAGGTTCGTACACCACTGTATCCAAAATATAAAATAGGTGAGACTTTGAGTGTGGGTGGTAAGATAACTATTCCATCTATTATCATGCCACATGAAGATAATAGTGGATTTGATTATGCTTCATATTTGCGTACAAAAAATGTTGGTAGTGAAATTATGTTCCCGCATATTGAAGTGATAGACACTGAAGCAAAAACACTCACAGATATTTTAGGAAGATTGAAGGAAAATTTTGTGATGCGAATAGACAGATATGCATCATCTCCAGAATCATCACTCGCAACAGGTATGTTATTCGGAGCAACTTCTATGTCAAAAGAATTGTTGCAGACATTTCGTGCATCAGGGTTATCACATATTATTGTTTTGTCTGGATTTAATATTGTAATAGTTATAGCAACTATTTTATTTATTTTATCTTTTTTACCACTTGTGTTGCGTATAACATTCGCATCTATTTCTGTAATATTGTTTGTGATGATGGTTGGCGGTAGTCCAAGTGTTGTACGTGCGACACTTATGGCTTTCATCGCATTACTCGCAATGTTGGTCGGCAGATTATATGTTGCGAAGCAGGCATTGTTGATTTCATTGTTTGCAATAATTATGTATGAACCACATGCACTCATAAACGACGTGTCACTGCATCTATCATTTCTTGCGACAATGGGTCTAGTATATTTTAGTGAACCACTTGAAATATTTTTTAAAAAATATTTTTCACGAGTATCAATAGTATCATTAAGAGAAATCTTTATTACGACCTTGGCAGCGTATTTCGCAACTTTACCTTATGTGATGTTTACATTTGGAAAAGTATCTATGTATGCACTCATAGCAAATATATTAGTTGTACCGTTAGTCCCAATAGCAATGTTACTATCATTTATGGTCGTTCTCAGTTCTTATGTTTCTGAGACATTATCACTAGTCATTAGTTTCATAGACAGCACTCTTGTTAGTTTTATTATATGGGTAGCACTTACAATAGAAAGATTACCTTTCTCAATGGTCGTGATTACAGTTTCATTTTGGGGAATGTGTTTAACCTATCTTTTTATCTTTCTTTGTGCAAAGTATTTATTTAAAAAAACTATTAATGAAACGCGAGTTACAACTGAGAATGGAAATTTAACAGATATAATTTCCTATTAACGTAGTTTCTTGTAAATTTTTTTGTATACGACAAAAATAATAATAGAACCAATAACCAGTGAAACGATTGTGAATGATTTTAGAGTTATATTTTCTCCGAAGTAATAACCTAGTGAAGTGATACCAGTTGCCCATATAAATGAGGCGACAAGAAAAATAAATAAAGTAATTTTGGTTTTTGTGTTCGCCAGTCCTGCAATAATTGGGATGAATGCTTTAACTGAAGGAATGAGTTTACCGAAGAATAGCCACCACATCCCACGCTTAGTAAATGTTGAATTAAGTGCCGAGTGGACTTTATCGAACGTAGCCTCATCCACCATTAGTAGTTTTCTTGCGAGAGGAAGTTTATATTTTTTTATAAGAAGAAATGCAATTGTGTTGCCGATAGTATTACCCAGTGCCCCAAAGATAATAGTTGGTATGAATTGTAGGTTACCAGTACTTACAAAGTAACCACAAATAAGGTAAACAATTTGTGAAGATGGTAAGTTAGTAACGCCATTTGATAACATCAATACAAAAATTGCTAGGTATGAAAATGATGACAGTAATGAATGTATGTCCATTGAGCTAGTATACAGCATAGATCTTTAGTTGTGTTCATAATCAAAAATGACTATTAAAGATACATCACTATTATAATGCCATGTGGTAATATTTATGAATGAGAGAGATGATTACAGAATACAGAAAGAGGACAACAGAATTTTTTCATTCCTATGGAAAAATTATTCTTGTAATCATTTTAGTTATATTTAGTGTAATATCTATTACGATAATTTTTTCAGTAATCAAACCACAAAAACTCAAAGTCTCATTTTTTGATGTTGGACAAGGTGATGCAATTTTTGTACAGACTCCTAGCGGTAAACAATTGTTAATAGATGGAGGAGCAACGAATATAGTTCTATCTAGGTTAGCTGATGAGATGTCATACTTTGATAATGATATTGATGTGATAGTTGCAACTCATCCAGATGCAGATCATGTAACTGGACTCATTCCAGTTTTAGAAAAATATAGAATACACACTATTGTAGTTTCTCCATCGAAAGGTAAAACACAAATGTCCGATGATTTGAATAAAAAAATTATTGATGAGTTAGCTGACTTACACACAGCACACACTGGAGACGTGATTGATTTTCATGATGGAGTAACTGCAACAATTTTATACCCAGGAAAAAATTATAAGGAAAAAAATAATGACACGAATGATGCATCAGTTATTGTTGTTATAAATTATGGCAGTGAAAGTTTTTTGCTCACAGGTGATTTACCTAGCACAAGTGAGCCAGAACTAATTTCTTCCGGGCTGTTAAGTTTCACAAAGAACATTACCGTATACAAAGCAGGACATCATGGAAGCAAGACCTCAAGTGGTGAACAACTACTGAGTTATATTCATCCAGAGTATGCGGTTATTAGTGCAGGTAAAGATAATAGATATGGACACCCTAGCACTGAGGCAATTGATAGACTACAAAAATATTCTAAGGAAATTATTTCGACTATTGATAGAGGAACTATTTCATTTGTGACAGACGGGAGGATGATGGAGGTGAAAACACAGAAGTAAAAAGTTTGTAAAGTTAAAAGTATACTAAAATACAAAGTGCAAATTATTTGCAAAAGAAAAGCGCGACCATTGGTCGCGCTAAGTTACTCGCGTGTCCTGCGTGGACGCAGGAATGCCCCATGGCGTAAGCCTGTGGGATGAACGCGCCACTCACACCTTAGGTGTGAGCAAACAGCAAAGCTGTTTGAAACCTTAATCTGAAAGATTAAGGGGCGATAATGC
>JAIPIK010000020.1 GCA_021734745.1 Candidatus Altimarinota bacterium
TTATCGCCCCTTAATCTTTCAGATTAAGGTTTCAAACAGCTTTGCTGTTTGCTCACACCTAAGGTGTGAGTGGCGCGTTCATCCCACAGGCTTACGCCATGGGGCATTCCTGCGTCCACGCAGGACACGCGAGTAAAATGAAAAACGACCCATGTTATGGGTCGTTTGGACAAATTATTTCAAATAAATACAGGTCTTCTTCAGAATTTAATCAGTGTTTGCATTGTGATCAACTTCAACTAAAGAAGGTGGTGGTGGTAACTTTTTATCGAAAAGAACTCTTCGATTAAGGTGATCAGTTACACCTCTATCAGTTACAACCTCCTCGTGATCGCGTGGAAGCTTTCTCTTTTTAATTTCATTTTCACTCACAATTTACTCCCCAAAAATTGTAGCTCATATAGCCACCAGTTTAAAATTTAAAAATTATCCATGAAACCCTGGAAAATCACAACGTGGACGGAAGCATCCTGTTGAGGATGTCCTTCCACAGAGGCAAATTTTGTTATTTTCTTCGGGTCCGACAATTTCAGACATCGCATTCATTTGTTTCACTGCATCAGTCACCCCGCCACGAGCAACTATATCTCCTGATTGATTTGGACAAATCTGTGAATCATGTTTTTGACCACATGATGTACAAATTCCATTTGAAAAGCTTCCTCTGTTCATTTTTTTCTCCTAAAGAACTATGCACAATCTATCCTATCTTTTTATTTACACAAAATCAACCAGTAGTTTATTAATCTTTTTTTCCTTTTGAATGAAACTTCTCGAACTGGTCACGTAAAAATTTATTGGTCACATTGGTATAAATCTGTGTCGTTGCAATAGAGGCGTGTCCCAACATCATCTGTACTGTGCGAAGGTCTGCACCATTATACAAAAGGTCAGTCGCGAAGGAGTGGCGAATAACGTGAGGTGTGCATTTCTTCGCAATTCCAGCACGCTCAGCATACTTGGTCACGACACGTTCAATAGAACGTGGAGTTAATCTTACAGACTCTTCCTTAACCATACGAGAGTGCGCACGAGGGGAGTGGTCGATGAACATGGCCTCGTCGATATCTACTCTTCCACTAAGATATTTTTTTACCGCCTCTCTTGCAGCGCCAGAAATAAACACAACTCTGATTTTTCCACCTTTACCTCTTACAGATATCTCTCCAGTGTTTAATTCGATATCTCTATCTAATGAACACAACTCAGACACGCGAAGTCCTGTTGAGAAAAATAACTCTAATACTGCCTTGTCACGTAATCCTGCAATAGTGGATGTGTCCGGTGCAGACATCAAGTTCTCTAATTCTTTTTCTGAAATAAGGTCGAGTTCTCTTTGTTGTGTCTTTGCGAGCTCTATTCTTTCTGGATCATATGATTGAACACCGCGCTTGCGCATATATTTTAAGAAAGCACGAAGAGCGATGAGATGATAGTTCTGTGTCTTCTTATCGAGCGTCTCAACTGCCTGACCTTTCTTGGGTTCACGGGCTGGATGGCGATTAAGAAACACACGATACTCACGCATCATCTTCTCCTCTATAGAAGAAGGGGAGTCGGTTGCTCCGTGTAAAGTAGCGAAGTCTAAGAATCTAGTAAGATAATGTTCATAATTACGAACAGTAAGAGCGGATCGACCTTTTTCGATTTCTATATATTGGAGAAAGTCTTGTTTGAGAGCGTAGAGGGAATTCATCGTAATAGCTGATAGCTGATAGCTGATAGCTGATAGCAAATACATCAATGTTAAGAATGTTTTTACTATAAGCCACGAACCATCGTCCATAGACTGTCCCAAGTATACACCAATGTCGCACAATAATATTGGTGATAAAAAAAGAAAACCCGCCGAAACGAGTTTCCTCGACGGCGGGTTTTATGGTATTTCAAATCTATCACCCTCTCGACGGATTTTCCCATCAAGGAATCCATCTACTTTGGCCATAATGGCAAATTCTTGCTCACTAAGACCTGAAGCAACGAGACCACTCAATCCACCGTTAGTCATAAAAGTTAGACCTGGGTCTGATTTTCCTTTTTTGACTCTTTGAACTTTTTCTGCGGGAATAACGTACAAAAGAAATTCTCGGGCTATTGCATTTCGTTGTACAAACAGGTGACTACAACGTTTTCCCACAACCTGAGCTGATTCGTCAGATGATTCCCTTCTGCATTTTTGGACATAGCTGTACATGACAGCCATAACAAGTAAGACAGTCAAAACAATCTCGAGTACTGTCATTTCAATCTCCCTAAATTTTAAATGGTCATATTTATAAACACTTGGCATATTATATACATAATTTAGCATTTTGTCAAGCAAGTGCTTGACAAATAATTTGTATATGCTATACTTAATTATGTTCCATTGGGTAGTCAAATTGACTACATTTTGATAAGCCTCCAAAACTTATCATCAAAAATAAAGTTCTTTAATTTTCAAAACCAACCAGGAGACAATATGCTCTTCTTCATCCTGGCCGCAAGAAACCTTCTGCAGGACCTTTGTTCTGCAATGCCAACCGCTATTGCTGTCGAACAGAAAACGTTCGTGAGCGTGCCGGAATCCAGGCTCGAGAAGGAGAAAGCGGCCGTCGCCATAATCGCCTGCGGGCGCCAGCACACCGAAACGGCCGGTGGATAGCCAGCGCACAGGGCTCCAATTCGGAGAGCCGATAGAGCTCTTAAATGAGCAAAAGGAGAGAGAAACTTAAGGTCTAGTAACCCAACTTAACATCCCGAAATACCGAGGTTAATGTTAACGGGTTGGTACCGAACAAAAACATGAGGCCGGACCCTTCGAGGTCCACAAACCGGCGAGCCCAGATATATCGGCGAGTCCGACAAGAAATCTGGGAACAGCCCCGAAACCGCAAGGTTTCGGGGCTTTCACTTTTTATATTGTAATATATCTCCTATTTCATCAATAAATCATTATTTTACAAGTATTTCCTAACGAATAACGACTAACTCCTAACGAGCGTCTCATGGGCTTGCAATTTTATCTTATATGTGGTAAGATGTTTACACATTTACAGATTATGTTATCACCTAGAAAAAAGGCAACAGCCATAAAAAACGTTCAAATACACGCAAAAGACACGGGATCTCCAGAGGTTCAGGTATCTCTTTTGAGTAAAAAAATTACTGAGCTTACTAATCATTTAAAGGTTCACAAAAAGGATAATCACTCACGTCGTGGGCTTATCCAGATGGTTGCTGATCGTCGTACTCATCTTAAGTACTTAGCTACTAGTAACAAGAAGCGTTACACCGCAATTGTTACAAAACTAGGCTTGAAGTAGTAAAAGTAAGTGACGTCCAAAGGACGTCACTTTACTTCTAATGATTTAAGGTTTTATAACTTGGATGAAATTCTAGGATAAACAAGAATTTTTGAGGAGGTGTACGAATAGTACAGTGACAATAAAATTCGAGGTTTTGACAAAGAAGGTCACCAAGTTAGATGACTTAACATATCTGTTTGTGTAGTATACTTATATTAGTTTCTAATTTTTAATATTTAAAAAAACATTTGGTTGTTTCTATTTCATAAAGTGTTTAGCATTTAGGCTACTCGCTACTGGCTACAAGCTACCAACCTATTCAATATGTCAGTTATCAAACATGGCGACCAACGTGTCGCAGTATTTATAGATACTCAAAACCTATATCACAGTGCAAGAAATTTATACAACGCAAAAGTAAACTTCGGCGCCATAATGGAAACCGTAGTTGGAAAACGTAAATTAATACGTGCTCTTGCGTATGTAATTACAACAGAGGCAGGAGACGAGAATCAATTCTTTGATGCTCTTACAAAGCTCGGCATAGAAACCAAAACAAAGGACTTGCAAATATTCTATGGTGGAGCAAAAAAGGCTGACTGGGATGTTGGTCTTGCAGTTGATGCAATTCGCCTTGCTCCAAAAGTAGACACCATTGTTCTAGCTACTGGAGATGGGGACTTCGTACCTCTTGTTAATTTTCTAAAGGAACATTTCGGTGTTCAGGTAGAGGTAATTTCATTTGGTCGGTCATCATCAACGAAGCTTCGTGAAGCTTGTGAAGACTTTATAGATATGTGTGACCACCCTGAAAAATTCATTCTAGGATATCGTACTAAAAGACCAGCAAAGAAAACTAAAGCTCATTCAAAAAAAGAAAATGTTCAGGAATTTTCTGATGAGGACTTTGGAATTTATGGTGGGGAAGATAGTAAATAGTTACTGGTTTATAGTTAATACGGGACGACACTTAAGTGTCGTCCCGTATTTTGTATTAATTTTCTAGTAACCATTAACCACAGACCAATAACTACCCATGTCCACTAGCAACAAACCCCTGGTAACTATATACTATAAGGATGGTAAATATTCCTCCAATAGACACCTTCGAACATGACATCGCGGATGAAATACGCAATAAGGAAGCATCAATAGAAGATATTGTTTCTGCTACTGGTGATGTTGGAAATGATAAGTCTAAAGATACCCCTGGGAAAAGTAACTCCGCGCTAATAAGTATAGTAGTCATGCTCATTCTTTCTGGACTTGTTGGTGCTGGATATCTTGGATATATCTATTTTATTGACGGACCGATTAGTGAAACTAAAGCACAGGAAGAGATAGCAACTCAAAAAGAAAAACTTAACCCAGGAATAAAATTAAGTTCGGTTTCTCCTGCTCTTGATCAAGCCGTTGGCAGTTTTCTGACTAATGTCAAAAAATCTGGAGCTGGTTATACGATAGATATAGTTTCTTATTCTCCAGTTTTTTCATACATGATAAAAAATGAACAGGAGTTCGGAGATGAACTTGGACTAGCGCTAGGCAACAGTCACACAGCAGCAACTTCTACCCCACCACTAAAAAGGTCAGCTCCTGTAATTGCTAGTACCACAACAAGTACTTCAACTGATGCCACCAGCACAGAATCTAAGCCTATTGAGGTTGATGAGGTCGAGGAGCTTTCTACATCTTACGTCTTTTCTGATATAACTTTAAGTAACCAAAATATGCGTATAGCGACCTCTATATATGGCACCGTAGTATACGCCTTCATAGGAACAAATAGACTAGTAATCTCACAGTCAACTGATGGAATACTACAACTTCGTAGTAACGATACTAGTAAATGAGTGTTGCATCCTTTAATAGCGCTCACATCGTTGGGTTGGAGGCTTTAAAAGTTACTGTTGAGGTTGATATCTCTCAAGGATTATATTCTTTTAACATTGTAGGACTTCCTGATAAATCAATTGACGAAAGTAAAGACCGAATAGTTGCAGCATTAAAAAACTCAGGACTTAGAAACCCTAAAAGTGATAACCACAAAGTAACTGTTTCTCTTTCGCCAGCTAATATAAAAAAGGAGGGGTCTCATTTTGATGTACCAATTGCTATAACTTATCTTGTCGCTTCAAAACAATTATCATTACCAAAGGATATTGGGTGGTTCGTTGGGGAGTTATCATTGACCGGTGAAATACTTCCTATGATGGGAGTACTCTCAATCGCAGAATGCGCGAAGAGGGAAGGGGTGGCGGCATTGTATGTTCCAAAAGCAAATGTAGAAGAGGCTGCTCTTGTTGATGGCTTAGTAGTGTACGGGTGCTCTACTATTTCCGAACTTATCCTTCACCTGGGTGGAAAAATTGATGGTGTTGAAGATATTGTCACATTAATTCCTGAAGAACATACTGAGATTTTATATTCAAGGCCTGATTCTTTTTTGGACTATAAAGATATACGGGGTCAAGAAACTGCGAAACGTGCGCTCGAAATAGCTGCTGCTGGAGGACACAACATCGCTCTTTACGGTCCGCCAGGAACAGGAAAAACGATGCTTGCTCGCGCTTTCACAGGGATACTTCCTCCTCTTACACATGATCAAGCACTTGAAGTGACTCGAATACACTCAGTAGCTCACACCAAAACGTCTGTAATTACTCATCCACCTTTTCGTTCTCCTCATCACACGTCATCATATGTGTCTTTAGTTGGCGGTGGAACAAATCCAAGACCAGGAGAAGTAACTCTTGCTCATCATGGTGTACTTTTCTTGGATGAGTTTCCAGAATTTGATAAAAAAGTAATTGAATCACTAAGAGAGCCTCTTGAAGAAGGGTCTATCACTGTTTCGCGAGCTAAGGGGACATTTTTATTCCCAGCATCATGTACCCTTGTTGCATCTATGAACCCATGTCCATGTGGTTATATGGGGAGTAAACTTAAACGTTGTGTCTGCAAACCTGGAGACGTTGATAGATATGCAAGAAAATTATCTGGACCTATTATGGATAGAATTGATATTTGGGTGCCGGTATTACACGTTGACTATGATACTCTTTCTCATGCTCGCATAGGGGAGGAGAGTAAAGATGTGCGCGCACGAGTAGCGGGAGCGCGTAATTTTGCACAAAATAGATTCAGAGAAGCTGGTGACCATCATATAACAAAGAATAAAGATATGAAGGCTAAAGATATTGATAAACATATTCCTTTGTCACCATCAACTCTCGCTCTTATGAAAAAACTTTCCACCTCTTATACTCTTTCACCGCGCGCATATCACAGAGTTTTACGACTCGCTAGAACAATTGCTGACTTAAGACAGTCATCACATGTAAGCGATGCTGATATTTTGGAGGCCTTTCAATATCGACCAAAGTTATATCAAGACAGGCTGTAGCTAGAGATTAAATGAACTGAAATGGTTCACACATCTACCTAACCTGTTATACTCTATACATGATAGAAAAGAGTTGGTGGGAAAATGCTGTTTTTTATGAATTATATGTTGATAAATTCTCTGGTAATTTCCAAGAACTGTCCAAAAAAATAGATTACTTTCAAAAGCTAGGAATTAATTGCTTACATATACTTCCTCCTTTCCCTTCGCCTATGGTAGATGATGGTTACGATATTTCTGACTATTTAAATATTAGAGAAGATTTAGGTACTCTAGAAGATTTTAAAAAATTCATAGAAGACGCTCACAAAAATGGGATTAAAATTATGATTGATCTTGTACTTAATCATGTCTCAGAAAAACACCCATGGTTTATTAATGCTCGTAGTTCCAAAAATAGTACATATCGAAATTATTTTATATGGTCTGACACTGGTGAAGAACTAAAAGATGCCACAAATGTATTTTTCCATTTAAAACCAAATAATTGGATAAAAAATGAACAAACAAATGATTTCTACTTCACAACATTTTATGCTGAGCAACCAGACTTAAACTGGGATGAGCCAAAAATTCTAAAGGAAGTGACCAATGCAATGGATTATTGGATAGAGCTAGGAATTGATGCATTTCGTCTCGACGCAGCTCCACACTTAGTAAAGAAAGAGGGGTCGAATTCTGTTAGCCTTCCTGAAACACATATTATATTAAAAAAACTTCGTTTTCACCTTGAAATAAAGAATCGTAAAAATATTGCCCTGCTGGCAGAAGTAAATGATACGCCTGAAAAAACTCTAGAGTATTTTGGCCAAGGGGATGAGTGTCATTTGGTTTATCATTTTCCACTTACTTCCAAAATATTATTAGCTGCAAAAAATGATACCCCACATATTATCGATGAATTACGTATAAGTATGACTAATGTTCCAAAAGGGTGTCAGTGGGTGACCTTCTTAAGAAATCATGACGCCTTAATAATGCCATCGCTTACATTAGATGAAAAAAAGGGGATGTTAGAGTACGGTGACCCAACAAGCGCTTATCATTTCAGAATTAACCACGGAATGTCAGTTCGTCTTGCTACTTTTTTTGAAAAAAACCCTGAAAAAATAAAAGATGCTTACAGGATGTTATTTTCAATGCCTGGTTCACCTGTAATATATTATGGTGAAGAAATTGGTATGAAAAATGACACGACAATCGATGAACAAAAAGATACCAGGAGATATGTTCGTGGGGTTTTTAATTGGACAGAAGCCACCAATCAAACCAATAACACTGATTCGCTTTTTTCATTTATATCGAATGAGTTAAAGGCAAAAAATAGAAAAATATAATACTTGAGTATTTCAATTCACCTACATATTAAATATGTAGACTACTTCAATCTTTTGGCCATTATAACGATATCATCAAAGTGCCCGTTATTGAACACTGCTTCTTTTTTTATACCCTCTGTTTCATAACCTCTTTTTTTATACAATTCGATAGCTTTTATGTTTTTCCCAAAAACTTCAAGCTCTACCCTTCTCACACCAACACTTTTTGCATAACTTTCTGCTTTATCCATAAGAGCTCCACCAATGCCCATCCCTCTATACTTTTCTCTTACGGCTATTGTGAGGTAGGAGTTACCTTTTAGTTTTGTAAACTTTGGAAAAACGAGGCTTACATACCCAATATCTAACTTATTATCAAACGCTAAGAAGGTTACAGTTCTTCTTTGACTGATGATTAACTTAGCAATAATATGTATAGCGTTTTCTCTCCTTTCATCCTTTTTTGCTAATAAATGCTCAGAGTCATTATCTATATCTCTTCTTAATTTTGAAAAAACATGCGCGTGCTTGTATGTGAATGGAATAATTTTTAGATCTAGTTTAGGCATAATTTCTATAAACTAAAATGGGTTCTTTGCTCCACGGACTTCAAAATGAAGATGTGGTCCAGTAGACTTTCCTGTATTACCTATTCCACCAATAACCTCCCCTTGACTTACTGTCTGACCAGATACAACGTTAACTTCTCTCATGTGTGCGTATACCGTCTGAACTCCATTACTATGACTGATAATTACCATACTTCCATAACCTCCGTTATATCCACTACTTCTTGCAACGATCACCCTTCCACTCGCTGAAGCAACAATTGAGGTACCTGGAGATGCTGCAATATCAACACCGTTGTGTCCGTGAATTCCTTGCGATCTGCGCCCACCCGTAACCGGTCTAACTAGGAACCCTTTATCTACTGTAGATGAATATGAATTGAGGCTTTTGCCACTACTACTTTTTGGCTTAGGTGCTTGAGCAACTAATATTTCACCATCAGGAACCAAAACCGTATCTCCAACAACGAGTTCAGCGTCTTCTGATATACCGTTAAACTTCGCAATGTCACCCTTGTCTGCTTTATATTTCTTTGCGATGGAGTTTATGGTTTCGCCCTTCTTAATACTATGCTTAATTCCTGTAATTGGAAGAATAACGAGAGTGTCTCCAAGTTTAAGTGTTTGGGATTTTAAATCATTCGCCCACATAATTGTATTCACTGAAACATTAAAAAGTTCTGCGACTTCCCCTAATGTGTCTCCTTTCTTTACTTCATATACACTAATTTTATCTGATGAAGGGAATACAACATCTTCGGTTGAGATACGAAGTGGTCCTGCTGTTGCTTGCATTACTTCTAAATTCTGATTTTCATCTGCTACTCCGCTTGCTGAAGCTGTATCTATGACTGTTGGCCTAAATAACGCCATTGTCTGCGAAGTTCCAACATCCTCTATAAATATTTCCTCTTCTTTTATAAAAATAGACTTCAGTTTATCTTTAAAATTAGAGAAAACTGAGGCGTGTGTTACATTCGGCAAAAGAACTAAAATTGCCGTAATGATAAAAAACATATATGACGCTACAGGTGAGCGTTTTTGAGGATCTACTAAAATAGATTTGAGAATTAAAAATTCAATTACTCACTATACTGATATTTTTATATAGTGAGTATGGGCTTCTTTCTGGTCTATAACCATATAAGGATACTCCTTAATACTAGCAAAATTTGACCAGTTTTACAATAAAATATCCACACCTATTGTGTGGAAATCTTCACAAAATGCTTGTAAATAAAGTATACTTATAGTACTTTATGGCCCAAACAGCTCAATCAGCCCAAAATCCCGTTGTAGACCAAGGGGATGTAAACCAAACTATTCCGGAAGGTATAAAAACCCCTTACAGAATGGGTATTTTTCTGCATAATTCTGGTGAAGAAAAGGCTGTAGGAAGTGGTCCTGTATTTGTTTCACAGGATAATTTACAAAATCTACCAAAAATCGGCTCAAGTGATATCAAATTATCAAACAGAAGTTACGAAATGCTAGAGGGTTTCGATATTAAAAGACTTGTAGGTATTCTTACTCAAGAAGCAATAAAGATTGCCAATCTTGATGTTGACCACATTACAGAAAAAGATAGGAAAGCAGTATTAAAAGCTCTTTATGCACTTAACCCAAAAAAGTATCCGTTTGTTGCTGCAAACGACGAAAAGTTTGTTGAAGAAACTTTACCAGAAAAAGAGGAAGTTGCAGAAGAATCACCTTTGGCCACTACCCAAGAAAATAAAAAAATTTATTCATCTCCAGTATTCTTTAATAACACTCCTCCAAACTACACAAAACATGTAAACAGGGAAGGTGAAAATTCTTATTCAGATGGAGCCTACCCAGAAGTTAAAGTTGTACTTAGGTCTGCAAGATTAGGTAAACCTAAGTTAGCTCTTGTTAATGCGAGAGCAGAAACAACGAAGGAACTTGCGGAGGTGGAAGCTGATGAATTAGCAAAAACAAAACTTGAACAGCAGAAAGTGAGTGCTGATAAGTTATTTGAATCTCTCCATAAACCTGCAAAGATTGAGCCCACTCCTTCACCTGAACAAAAACCAACTTCGGCAGAAAACTCTATTCGTATTGATACACCTGCATCATTAGAAAGAAAAAAACGTGCAGAAGATGTAGCTGAACTTATAACTACACTCGGTTCACGTTTTGGTAGCAACTGGAAAATGTGGGCGACACCTTATGCATTAAGCTCTGCACATGACGACACATTTGATAATAATATGAATCAACCAGCAAGTAACCCAACTGATAATTTAATTTCTTGGAAAGACTCTCCTGAAATGGAAGAGATGTCTCATTTTTTGAATGACATTACAACATTAAGTGAAGACGCTTTATACACAAAATATATCTCATCATATGTTAATGAAAATAATCCATCATCATTAGCGGCAGTATATGGTTTCAGTGCATATGAAATTATAAATGGACCAGAAATAGTTTATGGATTAACTTCTGATATAAGATTAGAAATTAGCTCACTGTTGAAACAATTAGGTTTAATTGATAAGGCAATTGATGTGACTAGAAATATTGGGAAATACAACAATGGTGGACTACATAATTATCAAGATTATATTCACAATAGTCCAAAATTAACTATACATGAATATTATAGTGAAATAAGAAAAGGTATAGCTTCTTCAAATAACCGAATTGTAAATTAATATTATGGACTTCACCACACTATACAACAATTTGGTTGCAGACTTTAATTTAACAGACCTACCAGAAGAAGACAGAAAAGAAATGCTTCTTGAAGTTTCCAAAACGATACAGAAACAATTTCTTATTGATGTTCATGACATTCTTGGGAGTGAGAAGTTCAGTGCCTTACAAGCATCTGCATCAATGGGCGATGAATTTTACGCCACAACTTTGAAACATCTTATTCCTAATTATGAGGAAGTTTTCCAAGCCTCTAGAATGAAAATTGTTACAGCTTTCAACAAGGAGGTGAAGGGGTAATTCTACGAAGTTAATATTTTAAAATAGTATCTCTACATGGTGACACTTGTCACTTTTTATTTGATAAATTTAAATTCAGACAGTGCGGGATTATTACTGTATAATATAAATCTCTATGTCCTCCCAAACACTCAACCAAAAACAACAAGAGGCAGTTCTTCATACCGAAGGACCACTTCTTATTTTAGCTGGAGCAGGGGCTGGTAAAACCAAGACCATTACTGAAAGAATAGTAGAGATAATAAAAAAGGGAACAGATCCTCGCTCTGTTCTTGCTGTAACTTTTACCAACAAAGCCGCAAAAGAAATGAAGGAGCGTATAGTTTCACGTCTTGAAGATGAACATGTTATTGAAAGAGAGAATCCATATAATCCAACTCCAGTTATTAAGACTTTCCACTCTCTTGGCCTTATGATGCTGTCTGAACAATCTGAAAGACTTGGTCTACTTAAGCATCCGACTATTCTCGATTCTTCTGATTCACTTTCAATTATAAAAAAAGCTGTTGAGCAACTTGGTATTGACCCGAAAACTCATGACCCTTCAAAGATTCGTAGTATTATAAGTCGCGAGAAAGGGGACTTTGTCACTCTATCTGACTATCGCAAAAAAGTTGCCTCAGCCCATATGGATATAGTCGCGTCAGTATGGAGGGTGTACGATGAGGAGCTTAAGCGTCAGAAAGCAGTAGACTTCGATGATCTTATTGTTCGTGCAGTACATATGCTAGAGGATCACATTGATATTCGTACACAATATCAAAAACGTTTCAAATATATTCATGTCGATGAGTATCAAGACACTAACGGTTCACAATATGCTTTTGTAAAATTACTTATTGACCCATCCAATAACAATATATGTGTTGTTGGTGACACTGACCAAAATATTTATAGTTGGAGAGGGGCCAATCTTAGGAATATTCTTAATTTTGAAAAAGATTTCGCAGGGACAAAAACAATACTACTTGAAGAGAACTATCGCTCAACTGGAAATATTCTTACACTCGCAAACGTTGCCATCAAAAAAAATACGGTTCGCCAAGAGAAAAATCTTTTCACTTCACAAGGTGAGGGAGGGAAGATAAATGTTATGCCTTCCTGGGATGAGCAAGCGGAGGGGGAATTAGTTGCAGAAAAGTGTAAGACTTTGATTGAAGAGGGGCAAGATCCTAGAAATATTGCTGTACTATATCGTGCGAATTTTCAATCACGTGTTCTTGAAGAAGCATTTATCCGTGCGAATGTAACTTACAATTTACTTGGTACAAAATTCTTTGAAAGAAAAGAAGTGAAGGATGTTATGAGTTATTTGCGAGCTGCGATGAATCGTTCTTCACAACCAGATTTAAAGAGAGTTTTCGAAACACCGAAGAGGGGAATAGGTAAAGTAACAGTTGCAAAGATTTTTGCTAACGAAGATATACCTGCATCAGCACAAATAAAAGTTGGAAAAGTTTATGATTTTTTGGATAAAATAAAATCTGCCGTTGAAACAGATCCGCTTTCACATATAATGCAAATGATTATAGTTGATTCTGGAATGGAGGCAGAAATGTTAGAGGGGAGTAGTGAAGATAGAGAGAGACTAGAGAACGCTCGCGAGTTGGTATCACTTACAATTCGTTATGATGACACTCCTGCGCAAGATATTATTGCACAGTTTTTGGAGGAGACAGCTCTTCAATCAGATCAAGATAACGACACCAAAGAAAAAAATGGTGTGCGTCTGATGACTATACACGCGAGTAAAGGACTCGAGTTTGATCAAGTGTTCATAGTTGGACTTGAGCATGATTTATTCCCACATAAAAATATCGGTAATCGTAAACAAAGTAAAGAAGAGGAGGAAGAGGAAAGACGTTTGTTTTATGTTGCTGTCACGAGAGCACGTAAACATCTTTATCTTTGCTATGCTGAGCTTCGTACTATATTCGGCCAAAAGCAAATCAATGCTCCGAGTGAATTCTTAGATGATGTTCCAGAGGACATTAAAGAGTTGCATGATTTGTATTATAAACAAAACGGTGGAGCAGTTGTGTATTTCTAAATATCTGAACAGTTAGGATGTTAGTCGTTCTTCGTTAGGTCTAGAAATTTGACTTCGAAGACGTCAGGAGGCAGCAGTCGTATGACGCTAATCGTTGTGGGGTTGTAAAAAACAAAACAAGCGCGACATTGAATCAGACTCATGTCTCGACCCTAGCCGCGCTCTCAATTTCATCAATAATCATTTACTTGATAATCTGCTTACCCAAAAACTCTAACAAGACTCGACATGACTCAGTAATCTTTTCAATTTCTACTTCAACAGAAAGTTTTTGTTCTTTAGTAAGACCCAGTGAGTGTCTAGATGAACTTAACTTAATAGTCTGTTTAAGTATCATATGAATACTCCTACCAAAAACATCTCTAAGACTCATTGCCTTCTCCTTGTAATTCACGATTTGTGATGGTCTGATGAGATACTACTTCTTTTACACCTCATCGTCAAACATGTTAGAGTAATACCAATGAAACCAAAGAAATCCCTCGGTCAAAATTTCCTTACATCTATTCCGGCACGTATCGCTATTGTAAATGCGGGTAATTTAAGTTCATCTGATACTGTTCTTGAAATTGGTCCAGGTAGAGGCTTTCTAACTGTTGGACTTTTGGAAACTGGTGCACGTGTTGTAGCTTTGGAAAAAGACAGGGAATTATTGCCAATACTTACTGAACAATTTTCAAAATATCCCAACTTTACACTAATCAAAGGCGACGCCCTAGAATTTGAATTTAAAAGCTATCAGCCACTAGCTACAAGCTATAAGCTGATAGCAAACATTCCCTACTACATAACCGGTGCAATACTCTCAAAATATTTATCGAGCGAACATCAACCTTCTCAAATGGTGGTACTCGTTCAACAAGAAGTAGCAGAACGTGTAGTCGCAAGAGATAATAAAGAGAGTATATTATCACTTGCTGTGAAAGTTTACGGTGAACCGAAGATTGTCTATCGTGTGAAGAGGGGGAGCTTTAATCCAATTCCGAATGTTGATAGTGCTGTGCTGTCTATAGATAATATTTCACGAAAAAATTTTAAGGATAGAGAACATGAAGAAAATTTCTTCAAAGTAGTAAAAGGTGGATTCTCTCACAAGAGAAAGTTTTTGATATCAAATCTAAAAGAGAAATTACCAGAAGTAAATTGGTTGGAAATATTCAAAAAAAATAATATTAATGAAAAAATCCGAGCAGAGGATGTGCCACTAGAAATGTGGTTAAATATTTCACAATTATAAAATAATACAAAAGAAAAAACCGACACGTTGTTTTGTGTCGGTCTTATTTTTAGAAGCATTTGATTTTTATTTGTACCTTGGGTCAACTACATAACCCATTTTTATCATCCTGTCTTCTATTTTTGTAGCAATTTTCATTTGCTCACTAGTTTCCATACCAATAAGCATAGTAAAAATGTCTGGAACCTTTTTTACCACAGTTATATTCAAAAACACTTTTCCTTTATCCCCTTCAACTGTCATTCTTGCTTGATAATCATCAAAATTTCCAGATGAAGAGAACTCTGTAATTGAATTTCCATCTACGGTCCCTCCACTAAACGCGACAGCTTTGTTAAAGTTTTTTACAGCGTCAGCTGTATTACCTTTTCCTTCCATTTTTGTCTCAACTTGAGCCATAACGACTGAAGATGAAAGTAACACGGAAATGGACAGCACCATAGTAACAAAAAATTTTTTCATGAGATTTCTCCTTTAGTTTTTGAAAGAGCTCTAACTAACTTTCCTTTCGATAAAGTAGAAAAGTAGGTAATTAGGGGCTAATATATATTATACACTGTTTGTATATTTTGTCAAATATGGGATAACGACAATATTTTTCTTATTATTAATATATACTTAACGATATGGAAGCAAAAAATAATACAACATCTAGAGCTTTGGTTGTTCTTGGTTTGGTTATAATACTAATACTATTAAGTGCCATTACTCCTGCCAAATGGTTAGGTGTAAAAGTTAAGAAACAACCTTATACCAAATTAGACTTAAGGGTGATGACTTCACCTTCAGAATTTGCAACTGATACCAACAATGACGGAAAAGTAGGATGGAATGAAATAGTCACCTCTACCCTTAAAAATTCTACCACTTCACTTGCAAACATCAATCAAAAGCCAATAAACCAGAGGATTATTGATGATTTGAATGACCCTAACAATTTAACTAGTTCATTTTCTAAGAATGTTTACCTAGCTACAGCATACTTAAAAGAAAAGGGTATTACTGACGAATCTTCCAAGCAAGAGGCAGTGAATTATCTTATTGCACAAGAGGCTGCTAAAATAACCATAACTAGTTACACATTAAAGGATATAAAAGTTGCTAAGAATGAGTCGAAAGATAGTATAAAATTATATGGCAATAACATTGCCCCAATAATAAAAGACTTAATTTCTTCAGAAGTTATTACAGGTGACATGGTTAGTGTTAATTCTTTTATTGAAACACAAGAAGTCTTAAAATTGTTACCTTTATCTAGTAACAAGAAACGTATTGACTCACTTATACAAAAACTACTTGGTATAGAAGTTCCAGCTTCTGCTATAACATATCACCTTCTTATGATTAATAGACTAGCTTATTACAGTGATATTCTTGCTAGTTTAGCTGGTTCTGACTCAGACCCTGTAAGAGGAACTCTTATGTTGAATAACTATCAAGAGGCAATAATACTAGTAATACGTACACCTAATCAATTTTATGATTATTTTAATATGCAAAATATAATATTCACATCAAAAGAAGCTGGGTATATATTTACATCGGGATTTAATTTTAATTAATCTATGAAAAAAAATATTTACCTACTTATTATTATAATAACTACATTTTCAGTAAACATAACACCTTCTTATGCAGCAATACCAGTTATTGATCCTGCGGCTATTGCAAAAATGGTTGCAAATTTTATTGCAGACAATAAGGTGCAACTTCAAATTCTAGCAAAGGATGCCAAAATAGAAATAGAAAGTACCGCAACACAAATCAACACATTTAAAACTATGTGGGATGGTACAGTTAGTCGCCCACTTAAAGATGCTATGACTCTTATTTCTATAGCAAAAAATGCCGACCAAATACTTAATCTTGTTA
>JAIPIK010000021.1 GCA_021734745.1 Candidatus Altimarinota bacterium
AGTTGTTCCAGTGTTGTATGTAGGATATGTTGTACCTGTATCATATGTTGGGTAAGTTGTTCCAGTGTTGTATGTAGGATATGTTGTACCTGTATCATATGTTGGGTAAGTTGTTCCAGTGTTGTATGTAGGGTATGTTGTACCTGTATCATATGTTGGGTAAGTTGTTCCAGTGTTGTATGTAGGATATGTTGTACCTGTAGAGAACACATCCGCAGAACCCGTGTAGTAA
Organism: Candidatus Altimarinota bacterium; assembly: GCA_021734745.1. GTDB lineage: Bacteria > Patescibacteriota > Minisyncoccia > Phycocordibacterales > UBA5272 > UBA11704. The sequence continues at coordinate 233 of JAIPIK010000021.1, forward strand.
GTTTCAAACTGAGCAAAGGCAACAGAAGTAACCTGAAAAAGCATAGAAGTTACGAGGAAAAATGATACGATATTTTGTTTTTTCATGATTGTTTTCATAATTGTTTTTATATCTGTTACCTTTAATAAGAATTATATTATATCACCTTTATTATTAAATGTCAAGCCCAAAAAAAACACCCCACTTTCGTAGGATGTTTTGAGCTTAAGAAGCTCAATTGTTGAAGTTCTGATAAATACCGGAACCTGGTAACACTGGTCCTCTTGATTCAGAGACCTTGGTGTACATCCCAGTGTCCGTCGGGCGATTGCCACCACCGACACGAACCAGCCAGGTAGACTTGCTTTCGCCATTTTTCACCGCATTAACAGTGAACCCTGAACAGTACGATGGTAGTCCTATACCATTGCCCCGTGAGATAACGCATGGCTTTGGGTTGGTTGGGCTGGCGTCATGTACGTGCCACAACAGGATTTGCCCGGAACTGACTTGATGCGTTGGTGCCGCAGGAGCAGATTGTCGCTTTGTTTTCTGCCTTTGAGCACCCGCTGAGCGAGACTTAGTAGCCACTACTGGTTTTGCAACACACCTATCTTCTATCTTTTGAAGGATTGAAGATACCCCATCTGACGACACCATCTGTTCTGATGAAGCGTCTGATTCTGTTGCTGATGGTTGTGTGACCAGCTTCCCTTCTGCCTTCTTCAGGTCTGCCAGGCATACACCGAGCTTGCCGTTGATGGTTTCACCCTTCTTTGCAACTTCTTTCAAGGATGCGATTTCAGATGTAAGAGAAGCCATCTCTTCTTCTTGGTCTGGCATCACTGCCCAAAGAATAAATGCACCGAGAAGAAATGCCGCTATACTCACCGCGAGCAAGGCCCGCTTTGGTACTGACTGTTGCAACTTTGCCGACTGCTCACCGTTAATGCGGACAAGTGCGTCGGCACGATTGCTTTCAGAGTGAAGCAAATCCTTTGCGAATTCGACTTCTTCTTGAAGCTGCCTTTCCTTTGCTTCGGCATAAGCTTCAATCCACGCATCGTTTTTGTTACTTCTTCCAGCGTTCGGGTCCGGTACTTCACCTTCGGGTAATTCTGTGTTTGGCGTATCTGCCATGATTTTCTCCTAGATTTTTATGGAACTGATTGAGTGATATAAATATCACCACCTAGTGACATTATATCAGATATAAATAAATTGTCAAGCTTTACATTTATCAAAAATACGAGATGATAATACACTGAAGAAAAAGAAAAACCCCTAAAATCTTTCGATTTTAGGGGTTGATTAGGAGTTTGTGTTTAGATTAACTCCCTTTATGGGGGTCATCCGGTGCCATGCATACCATGTTGCCGTCTTGATGATGACCGGTCCAATTGAGCTTAGCCCAGACTTTACCGCCACTGCAACGGCTATTCTCAGTGTTTGCCACCTGAACAGCCTGCTCATTGCCAGCGCGATGCTGATCATCCGGTGCCATGCATACCATGTTGCCGTCTTGATGATGACCTGGCCAGGATAGCTTTGCCCATACTTTGCCACCACCGCAACGGTTTTGCTGTTGAGTAATGACTTGTTGAGTATTGCCTCCCTCGTTAACCATGCTTCCTGCGAGAGCACCAGCACCAGTACCGAGCGCAGCCCCCAATAAACGGTTGTCTTTGCCACCGATTAGAGCACCTGCAACGGCACCAACCAATCCCCCAATGAATGTGGGCTTGCTGACACTTCCAGCACCATCGCCCATTTGGACGATTTGTTCAACGGGAATCTGAGTTCCAAAACCTTGTTGCTGTGACTGCCAGCGCCCGTTAACGAGGAATTGTGGTGGTGTAACTTGTTGTTGCATCGGAACCATCACCGTTTGACGCTGATGACCTTGTGTAGCACATCCTCCGAGAAGGACGACAAGGCTTGTAAATACTACAAGAATGCTGTTTTTCATGACTTTCTCCTAAATTGTTAGAATCAATGTGCGAATCTCTTTAGTTGGAAGAGTTTCCAATCTATTGAGCTTGTATATAGTATACATGTTTTATGAGTTTTGTCAAGTGAAATTTTAATAAAAATACCCTTTCTCTGTTACGAGAAAGGGTACAGTAACTCAATGATTTACATTGTCATGATTTTGGGTATATCTCCAAATATTGCTCGTAGTATTCAGTCACCTTCTCTACGTAGTCAATTGTTTCAGTAATTTTTGGCACCCTGCCCAATTTAGCAACAAGTCCTGGTCCTGAATTATATGCTGCCAAAACAAGGACTAAATCACCTCCAAAACTTTCCATTAACCATTTAAGATACCTTGTTCCTCCTAGGATATTATCTCGCGCATTAAAAACATCTTTGACGTCCATATCACGTGCAGTTCCATCCATAAGTTGCATTAGACCCGAAGCTCCTTGTGGTGAAACAGCTTTAACAATATAACTAGATTCTTGATGAATAACAGCAAGTATTAAAGCTTGGTCAACATCAAATCGCTTGGAAGCTTCTACCACAAATGGATAGATATCCTTCAATCTTTTTTGAACAGTTGTAGTAATTAATCCTTGAATCTTATGTGTAGAATTACTTTTGCCTTTTTTTCTTTTTTTAAGAACTCTTGAGGTAAGCATGATTATCTCAATAGTCTTTTGATCATACCCTAACTCCCTCAAAATTAGTCTATTCTCTAATTCTTCTATAGTTACGCCCATAGAAATAATTTCATCAGATTGGGATGGGGAATAACCAACCAAACCTAGCTGTAAGCGATAACCAACCTCCTCTATTGTGATTCTTTTTTCTGCAACCATTTTGATCAGTCTGTCGATATCACTATCACTATAACCCCCCGCTCTCAAATACTTTGCGAGTGGCTCAGTTATAGGATTAACCGCAAAAACACTTGATTGAAAAAAAATTAAAAAGAAAAAGATAAAGTATTTTTTCATCAGAAACCCCTTAAATTAAATGAGCAATGAGACCAATTTAATGGACCCTCTTCTATAAAAAACACTACCACACATGTGTAAATATGGCAAGTGTCATAAATATAGAAAAAAGCCGCACATTAATGCGGCTTCCCCCGAAGGGGTAATTATTGATTATTGCCGAGGTGGGACAGGGTTATCCACTCGACTTTTTTCTGCCCTTTCTCTCCAACCTTCGCAATCTTTATCTGATTTCTCCCAAGGAAATATCAAAGATTCCAACCTCCCTCCCTTTATACCCTCTTCAACAATGGGAGAGCTGATGTACACAGCTATCGGTACCCCTTTACCTAAAACAGTGAATGGGTCCGACTTAAGTCTTGCTGTTCCATCAGATACAAGTCTACAACCTACTAATGATGATGAACCAACTCCCTCAACAAGCATTTTGGCAAAATCTGCAAAATAATGAGTGCATTGAGTAACTATACTCGACGCCTTCGACGCATCTTCAACACTGGCGACAGCGCACTCTGCAGCGGTCATATTTTGTGACGTATTTGCACTTTTCTTTGCAGTTGCTGATAAGGCTGGATTTGAAAAAATTAACAAAGCTACAAAGGTACTCAAAATTAATTGATACATAAGATATTCTCCTTAGTTACTAAAAGGGCTATTGCTGTGTACAACCTACTACTAATTACTGAAGTAGTCAATACCTAGCTTTAATTAGCGTTGTCTGTAGTCAAAAAAACAAAGCCCCCTTTTCGGGGGTCTTGTTTATAAAAACTGAATCAATATTATATCTTCTTAAATGGAATACCTATAAGTTCAAAAAACTTTGTCGCCTCCTCTTTTGTCTTTGCTGTTGTTCCAAGTGTGATAGCCATTCCGAAAACATCTTTTAATTCTTCATCATGAATTTCTGGGAAAATAGTATGCTCTTTGATACCAAAAGTCATATTACCGATAGCATCTACCGATGTGCGACTAAGTCCACGAAAGTCCTTTGTACGTGGAAGTGATACATTAAGAACTTTATCCAAAAATCCAAGCATGCGAGCACCGCGTAATGTCACAGCAACGCCGATTGGATCCCCTTCACGAGTCTTAAAAGATGCCACTGACATCTTTGCTTTACGAATAGTTGCGCGCTGTCCAGTAATCTTTGAAAGACGGTCAACAACCAAATCATTAATTTTCTTATCTCTCTTCATTGCAGAACCTGTTGCTACAGACACGTTAACTTTTACAAGCTTTGGCGCTGCCATTATGTTCTTATAACCAAATTCCTTTGCAAGTACAGTAAACGCTTGCTTCTGCTTTTCTGCTACACTTAAAATTTTTTCTGCCATATATTTATTTTTGTAAGCACGATTGGTCCTTTGGGATATACCCGACTGGACGTTATACGTCACTTATTTGTAAACATTTTCTGTTTACGTTATTGGTAATAGACTTATACTCTACTATAATTTAGGCAAATTGTAAATCAAAAATAAAACGGCACCGTGGTGCCGTTTTGAGTTATGTAGCTGTTTCATTTAGTCTTTCAATGAGTTTAACAAGAAAAGCTTTCGTGAATTCTTTTGCATTTTCGCCGGTTTTTTCTGGATTACAAGCAATATTCACGTCCCAATCTTCGATACTGGGTGAACCGGAAAATGATACACTCATCCCCATACTCGTAATTTTTAGAATACACTCAGCCTTCCACTTTTCAAAATCAATACACCGCTTTATAAGAACTATTTTCTTTTTTAGAAAAGTGGCACACAATCTTCTATCGTGGAAATAAGCCGTCAAGTCTTCGGAGGCTATCAAATTTTGCATATCGCTTGTAAGAGTGGCATAAATAATTTCCCAAACTTCACGACGATGTTGGAACTTCGCATCTTCCGTAAGACGGTAATGAATACTCACTGAACCATATGGAACTTCAAAAGGTCTCTCGTTTTCCATGTCGTCTAATACTCGGAAAATATAGTCGAAATCTAGACCAAGATCAGGGAGTCGTTTTTTACTCTGTAAAAGACCAAAAGCATTCTGACAAGCAAATGAAAGAGTGGTCCTATACAACTGATCTGATGGAATAACCTTGGAAGACATATTCATTGCGTTTCCTTTCATTAAAAGAGCTGTTTGCACTCTATCATAAATTAAAAATGAAAGCGATATCTTAAGATATCGCTTTCATTTTTACTATTTTACCTTGATTTACTTAGCTTTTTTTACTGCTTTTACTTTCTTCACTTCTTTCACTTTCTTCTCCTTTTTTCTTATCTATTTATGTAGAAACTTCAAACATTTTTCTTTGTTGTAATTTTATGTTGAAGTTTCTACATGAAATTAGCCGAAAAAATACTACTTTTTTGTGGTTACTTTTTTCTTCTTCTCAATTTTTTCAGCTAATTTCACGTTACTTGCATCCATAGACATAGGAACTTCTACAATTCCGCCCTTCTCACCTGCTTTTTTTGCCTTTACATGCTTCTTCATCATGTTTACACCCTCAAGCACAACACGATTCTTCTCGCGTAGTACAGATGTAACAACAGATGACTTACCTTTGTCCTTTCCTGCTATCACTATTACTTTGTCTCCTTTTTTTACGTGCATATATTTGTATTTAAATTTTTATGTATTTTGTATTTGCTAATAGCTAATGGCTAATAGCTAATGGCTGTTATATAATTTCTGGTGCAAGTGACGCAATCTTCTTATAACCATCAATACCAGTTAATGAAAGTTCACGTGGAATTGGACCGAATACGCGTCCTGCCTTAGGTTCCTTCTTTACCTTATCAACGATAACTACAGCATTATCATCAAAACAAATATATGAACCATCTTCACGACGAACTTGCTTTGTTGTACGAACAACAACACCATAAACAATATCCTTCTTCTTTGTTTGCTTTCGAGGCTCAGCAACTTTAACAGAAAGTACAACCATATCACCGAGTGATGCGTAGCGACGCTTACTTCCACCAAGAACTTTGAAAACACGGCCGAATTTTCCGCCTGAGTTATCTGTTATCTTTACATTTGTGCCTGCTTGTATCATATATTTCTGTTTAGGTTGCTAATAAAATCGTCCTTATTTACTGTTTTCTTTATAACCAATTACTGTAAAATTCTTATCTCTTGAAAGTGGACGACATTCTTCAATAATAACACTATCACCCACTTTGTAGGTATTGTCTTCGTCGTGAGCCTTGTAACGCTTGTCAATTTTGAAATACTTGCCGTATTTTTTGTGTACGAGATAACGGTTAACGTTCACAACAACGGTTTTATCCATCTTATCAGAAACAACCTTTCCTGAAAGTTTCTTTCTTGTTGTTATTACTGTTTTTGTTTGAGTAGTTTTCATATATAATAAATTATTTTGAGATTAACGGGCGACGACGCGAGTCTTTACTGGAAGCTTACATCCTGCTTTACGTAATGCCTCACGAGCTACCACTTCTGTTACTCCATCAATTTCAAAAAGTATTCTTCCTGGACGAACCTCGAACACATATCGATCTGGATCACCTTTACCTTTACCCATTGGAACTTCAGCAGCCTTCTGTGTTACAGGACGATCAGGGAAAATACGAATCCATAGTTTTGCAGTTTTACCTGCTGAACGTTGGCAAGCACGACGAGCAGCTTCAATCTGATTAGCAGCAATACGTGAAGGTGTTTCAGCTTTAAGACCAAATGCTCCGAAGGCAACAGTGATGCCTCTAGATTCTGGACGAAGTAGCTTTGCCTCTGAGAGACGAGCGTTCTGCCATTTTCGGTGTTTTACTTTCTTTGGGAATAACATATACGTTTACTTAAATTATTTATTGTCTTTCTTATCAAACTTCATGCCACGATATATCCATACCTTGATGCCGATAACACCATATGTCATGTTGGCCCGCTCACGTGCAAAATCAATATCAGCACGAAGTGTCTGAAGAGGAATACCACCACGCTTAATCTGTTCACGGCGTGCCATTTCTGCACCTCCTAGACGACCTGATACTGAAATACGAGCACCAAGTACATCACGGTTAGCCATTACCTTTTCAATAGTTGTCTTAAGAACTCTTCTAAAAGGAAGACGCTTTTCCATTCCTTCTGTGATCATAGCTGCAACAATAGCCGCATCTGCTTCAGGTGAAGCAACTTCAATAATATCTAGCTTAACATCTTGTGGAACAAAAATCTTAAGTCTGGCCATTTCTTTCTTGAGACCAGCGCGTATCTTTTCGATCCCATCTCCACCGCGACCAATAATCATACCAGGACGTGAGGTGTGAATCATAACGCGATACTGCTTCTCAGTTCTTTCAATTTCAATAAGTGAAAGATACATACCTTTAAGACGCTTCGTCATCCAAGCTCTTACAAGAACATCAGCTCGAAGTTGATCAACGTATTGACTAGTATTCTTGCCGAACCAGCGTGACTTCCAGCCGCGAATGATTCCAAGTCTATGTGAATATGGGTGTACTACGTGTGTCATAAAATTATTTTGCTGAAACTTTAGTTTTTGAACTTGTTTCTTTAGATGTTGATGCTTCTAGTTCAATAAATACCTTTGATGTGTGCTTGTGAATTGGGAAAGCACGACCCATTGCCCTTGGCATCCAACGCTTAATAACAACCCCTTTGTCTACAGTTGCTGTTTTTATTGTAAGTTCACTTGAAGGAACGCCCGCATTTGCAACTGCTGAATCAAGAAGTTTCTTAATAGGAAGAGCACCTTTCTTAATAAGATGATCAAGAATAGCCTGAGCTTGGTCAGCTTTTTTACCCTTAACAAGTTCTGTAATTAAACGAACTTTTCTTGGTGATTGGCGATAGTTGTTAAGTGATGCTTTCATATGTTATTTCTTCTTTGTATCAGTAGCCGACTTAGCAGCTTTAGCTTGAGTGATTTCTGACTCCTTCTTCTTCTGGTCAATCTCCTTCTGCATTTTACCTCCGTGTCGTGTAAACTTACGTGTTGGTGAAAATTCTCCTAACTTGTGACCAACCATATCTTCAGTAATGAGAACCGGGATATGAGTCTTGCCGTTATATACACCGAAAGTGAACCCAACCATTTCTGGAGCAATGTCAGAACGACGAATCCACGTCTTAATAACGTCCGTTGTTTCAGGTCGTTTACCAAGTACTTTTTTAAGTACTCTTTCGTCTACATATGGTCCTTTGTAAATTGATCGTGTCATGGTTGGTTTTGGTTGGCTTATTATATCAGATTTTTGTTGAAAGTAAAGCGTTTTTCTGGATTTGTTTTCGTATTTTACTACAAACGTGTCCCCGCCTTGCTTTCTATTTATTATTTCTTCTTACGTACCACTCTTCTAGAAACAATGTGTACATTTGAATACTTCTTCGGAGCTCTTGTCTTATGTCCTCCAGTTGTCTTTCCTTGCTTTGTCTTTGGACGCTTTGTTCCTCTTGGTTGTGCTCCTTCACCTCCTCCATATGGATGGTCTACTGGGTTCTTAGACTTAGCACGTGTCTTTGGACGAATACCTAGATGGCGTGAACGGCCAGCTTTACCAATGTTACGTAGACGATATTCTTCATTTGAAACTTCACCAATTGATGCATAACAAGTATCTACAACTTTACGAATTTCTGTTGAAGGAAGTTTGATTGATGTATAACCATTATCATGAGCAACTACTTGTGCATATGTTCCAGCTGAACGAACAAGCTTAGCACCAGAACGTAACTTAAGTTCAATATTATATACAAAAGTTCCCACAGGAATATTCTTAAGTGGTAAGCGATTACCAACTTCAAGATCAGCTTTTTCTGACACAAGGAAAGAATCACCGACTTTCATTGAACGAGGGATGAGAACATATCTCTTTGCACCATCAGCATATGCTACAAGAGCAATAAACCCTGAACGGTTTGGATCATATTCGACTGTTTGAATCTTTGCAGGAATATCATGTTTGTCATATTTAAAATCGATTTCACGATAAGAACGCTTATGTCCTCCCCCTCTGTGCTGTGAAGTTATACGCCCGAAAGCATTACGTCCTGAACCACGTCTAAAACCTGTCGTAAGCGGCTTGTACGGGTCATTTGTTGTAATAACTCCTCGGTATGTTACCGTGGTCATATTACGACGTGATGGGGTTGTTGGTTTGTAGGTTTTCATATTTCGTTTGCTATCTTGCTAGTATCTTTAATTATGAGAGTGTTATAGTATCTCCTTTCTTAAGAAAAACAATTGCTTTCTTAATTCCAGCTTTTGTTCCGAACTTTCCTCTGATAAAAGTATTCTTACGAGGCATATTCGTAATATTGATAGCCTTTGGGGTTACCTTGTATTCCTTTTTGAAAGCATTTAATACAGTATGCTTAGTTGCATCCTTTCTTACCACGAATGTATAAGCATTAGCTGAAGACTGCATAGAAGCTTTTTCTGTAACACGAGGTGCCATAATAACTTTTGCAGTTTCTACTACTTCTACATCTTTCTTTTCTGTTGTTGTTTTCTTTGTTGCCATATAATTTTACTTATTTAGTTTAGAAGAAAGATACGCGATTGTTTCCTCAGGATTAGATATAACTAAGTAACGTGTATTAGCTAAATCAAGTGGATTAAGGTCATCCATATTATGAAGTGTCATGTATGGGAGGTTACGGAACGCACGCTTTGTTACATCCTCACCTTTTTTTACTGTCATGTACACATTGTTAGGCTTCTTATAACAAAGAGTTTTGAACCCTTCGATAGTAGTAAGTCCTTTCATTGCTGTATCAGCATCTTTTGTCTTACCAGTTTGTACAGGAACTGTATCTACAAAGATAACTTTTCCTGACTTTACTTTCGCAGATAAAAGTGAAAATAGTGCAGCAACCTTCATTCCCTTAGGAATAGTCTTCTTGTAATTCTTATCATTTCTTGGACCGAATGTTACACCTCCACCTTTCCATAGTGGTGACTGTGCAGAACCGTGACGAGCACGTCCAGAACCCTTTTGAGCCCATGGCTTCTTGTGAGAACCGCGAACCTCAGCTCTGTTTTTTGTATGAGCAGTTCCAGCACGGCGATTAGACGCTTGTGAATAAAGTACTTGTGATACTAGGTCAGCATTCCACTTTGCACCAAAAATATTCTCTGGTACTTCGAGTTCTTTTGCCACCTTCCCTTCCATTGTATAGACGTTTACTTTCATATATTTTTACTTAGCTGTCTTTATTTCTACGAGTGTTCCACGTCTTCCTGCGACTGCACCTTTAAGAAGGATAATTCCATTCTCAAAGTCCACATCTAGAACTTTTACATTCTTCTGTGTAATACGATCACTACCCATACGACCTGGCATTCTCTTTCCTTTGTTAACACGCTGCTGTCCTGTTGAACCAATAGAACCAACTTCACGCATTGAATGCTTCTGACCGTGCTGATGCCAACCTCCGTGCATACCATGACGCTTCATAACACCTTGGAATCCTTTACCTTTTGAGATACTGGATACTGTTACTATGTCCCCTTTGTTGAAAATGTCACATGCAATTGTAGCTCCAAGTGCTAAATCACCAGGTGCTGTACGAAATTCTTTCGACACTCTATGAGATGTTCCTTTAAAGTGACCCAGTAATGCTTTTGATATACGTTCCTTCTTTTGTTCCCCTTGCCCAACCTGAATAGCCTCATAACCATCAGTTGCAACAGTTTTAAGTGCCGTAACTGTTAATGGTGTTGATCTAAGGATTGTTGCAGGATGAACTTTCCCGTCTTCGGAAAAGAATTCTGTCATATGCTGTTTTGTTGCGAGTGTGAATTTCATGGTATTTTTTCTGTATCTTTCGTGTGGCTGTCTATGCCATCTTTACGTCAATATCAACTCCTGACGGAAGTGATAGATTCGTAAGTGCTTCAATAAGCTTTGCGTTCGGGTTAACAATATCAACGAGACGCTTATGTACTCTCATTTCGAACTGTTCACGAGCATCTTTATAAATAAATGATGCGCGGTTAACAGTGTAACGCTTAATTTCTGTTGGAAGAGGAATCGGACCAAGAATTATAGCTTCGAAACGACGAGCTGTATCGATAATCTGCTTCACTGAAGCATCGAGAACTTTACTCTCATATGCTCTAACACGAATACGAAGCTTTTGTGTATCTTGTACTTTAGTTGCTTTTGCCTTTACAGCTTTTTTAGGTGCTGTTTTTTTGGCTGTTTCGGTTGCTGTCATGCTTGTAAGGTTATGTATCTATCGATTTACGATAAAAATTATGCGATGATTTTTGTTACGACACCAGCTCCAACTGTCTTACCACCTTCACGGATAGCAAAACGACCCTGCTCTTCAAGAGCGATAGGAGCTAGTAGTTTAACTGTAAACTTAGCTGTATCTCCTGGCATAACCATTTCAATACCAGCAGCAAGTGTAACTTCACCTGTTACGTCAGTTGTACGTACGTAGAATTGTGGCTTGTAACCATTCAAGAATGGAGTATGTCGTCCACCTTCTTCCTTCTTAAGGATGTAAACTTCACATTCAAAATCTGTATGTGGCTTTACTGAACCAACTTTTGCTAGAACTTGTCCACGCATAATATCTTCTTTCTTGATACCGCGGATAAGAATACCTGCATTATCTCCTGCAATACCTTCTGGAAGTGATTTGTTGAACATTTCAATACCAGTAACTGTTGTCTTAACAGTATCCTTTAGACCGACAATTTCAATTTCTTCGTTAATCTTAACAACACCTCTTTCAATACGTCCTGTTACAACAGTTCCACGTCCTTCAATAGTGAAGATATCTTCAACTGGCATAAGGAAAGGCTTTGTAACATCACGTTCTGGTACTGGAATCCATGTATCAAGAGCAGTCATAAGCTCAACAATTCTCTTTGCCCATTCATCATCCAATGATTTAGCTTCTGAAGCCTTAAGACCTGAACCACGAATAACTGGTGTATTAGCACCGTCAAAACCTTGCTTTGTAAGGAGTTCACGAACTTCTTCTTCAACAAGTTCAATCATATCTGGATCATCAACCATATCACACTTATTTAGGAAAACAACGATTTTTGGCACTCCAACCTGCTTGGCTAGGAGAATGTGCTCACGTGTTTGTGGCATAGGACCATCAGTTGCTGCTACTACTAGAATAGCACCATCCATTTGAGCCGCACCTGTAATCATGTTCTTAATATAGTCAGCGTGACCAGGAGCATCAATGTGCGCATAGTGACGAGTTGCTGTCCAATACTCTGAGTGAGAAAGTGAGATGGTAATACCACGAGCTTTTTCTTCAGGAGCCTTGTCAATTTCATCAACATCCTTCATCTTAATAGTAGTGTCCATTAAATGGAGTACATTAAGAATACCAGCTGTTAAAGTTGTCTTTCCGTGGTCAACGTGACCAATTGTACCTACGTTTACGTGTGGTTTTGAGCGATCAAAATTTTCTGCCATATGTTTTTGTTGGGTCTTGTCTCCTCGTTTCGTTGTGGACGATGCCTCAAACGAAGCGAAGGATATTGGACTAATTAATTATTTAAATAAAAGAAACTAATAACACTACTTAGCCAAGCAAGATTCAGTAGATGCTAAGTGAGTCTTGCAATACTATCATATTATTTGAAGAAAGGCAAACTTCATTTGGGTTATGAGTGAGTATTGATTAACATCGAATAAATTTACTGTTATACTTCTTAAATATGAGTACAAATCCTATTCCAATTATTGCAATTGATGGGACGTCCTCTTCTGGAAAGGGTACAATTGCTTACAAACTTGCTGAGTATTTTGGATATAACTATCTAAATGCAGGAGCACTTTATCGTCTTTCAGCATATACAGCACTTGCAAATAACGTCAATCTTTCACATAAAGAAGCACTTATTCAAATCGCATCTGATCTTCGACCACATTTTAAAGGAAAGCAAATTATTATAAACGGAAAAGATGTGTGGCCAATTATATCCACCCAAGAGTATGGTAATCATGCATCAGTAATAAGTCCAATTAAAGAGCTTAGAGAAGCTCTTTTTTATGCCCAAAGAAAAATGATTGCCTCCCCTGGCCTTGTGGCTGAAGGGCGTGATATGTGTACACATGTATTTACTGATGCAAAAGTAAAATTATATCTTGATGCAGATGTAACAGTACGTGCTGAAAGAAGATTAATTGATGAAGAAAGAAAGAAAACTGGTAAGACACTTGAAATGATAGAAAAAGAATTAGAACTACGCGACCATCGTGATATGACTCGTGATTTGGGACGTCTATACCCCGCAGATGATGCTTGTATTATTGATACGGGTAATAAAACTATTGATGAGGTATTGAAGGAGTGTGTAGAGTGGTGTGAAGCGCAAGGGATAGTGGGTGGTTGTTAGTCGTTATGGAAATTCTAAAAATACAAAACAAAAGCGCGACCTTTGGTCGCGCTTTTTATAGTATTTCATCAAGAACTTTTACTTCTGGCTCAACTTTTTTACCAAGAAGTTTTACTTCGTAAACACTTCTTTCACCTGCAAACATTTTCTTGAAAAAAATACTGTCTGCTGGCATCATTTCATCATATGGAATATCAACTTGCTCAAAAAATCTTGGCGGCCCCATTTCTGATCCCTCTTTTGGATCAGAGTACCAAGTTCTAAGAAAAAAGAATGACACATCCATGAATGGTTCGAAGCTCCCATCCTCTTTTTTGAGATAAAAGTACACACGAGCCACTAGCTTCAAATCTTCCTTACTCGCGAATACATCTGCCTCATCCTGTAATTCACGAATAGCTGTATCGAAAATAGTTGAATCACTTTCCTCCATTTTCCCACCATATCCATTATATGTACCGAGGCTGTAACTTATTTCTCCATTTTCATGATGTATAGGTTGTTTCTTTCTTGCAAGACACACTCGTCCATCTTTATCTACAAGAAGAACAACACTGGCTTTAACGGTTGGCTTTTCCATGCAGTTCTCCTTTTAATTTTAATGTTCAACTACTGCAATAATATACTTTTACTTATTCTTTGCAAATTTCTGTGCTACCACCACAATTACAATTAAAAATCCAAATAGCACTAAAGACATGAGTGGGAATGTCACGAATCCGAATTCAATAAATGACGGCACTGCACAATCAACTGCAAATGGTGCTGTTGAGCACGGAGCAAGCGCATTATATCCAATTTGGAGAACGTGATGATCTAAAGCTATCAGAAGCCCAACAAATGAAAGCAATAATGAGTACGGAAGAATATTCTTATCTTTTCTATACCAAGCATAAGCAAAAAGAAATACTTGTGGGTACAAAAATATCCTCTGATACCAACACAAACTACATGGTGCGTACAAAAGATATTCTGAATAAAATAGTGACATCAATGTCCCTCCAAGTGATGCAAAAAATCCGAGCGGTAATACATACTCAGATATAATCTTAAGCAAATTAGGCTCACGTCTATCATTTCTAAAATAGATTACAAACACTAAGTAACAAGCAAATAAAATAATAAATAGACCCCCGACTATAGTTGCGAGTGATAAGTAGTGATTTAATTGTGATGCGATAAGTTCTTTGTCCATATAATTACATTCTACCAAATTACAAATTAAAAGTACCACATAATAAATACTTTTGCTTTTAATTTTATCCTAAAATCTTTGGTATATTTTGAAAGATGGTGTAAAAAATACCAAAAAGTGCAATAATGCTCGCAAATACTATCAAATTCCTTGGGGCAGAGTCGTGGTCAGAAAATATCTTATATAACGTTACAATTGCTGTGATTGCTAAAAAAAATAAAATAACTGGAATAAGATAAAATATTAGCATAATTGAAGATTATTTACTTTCCTTTGTTCCAGACAGTAAGTAGTGGAGATGCCACGAATATTGAAGAGTAAGTCCCTACGAACATACCAATTATAAGTGTAAGAGTGAACCACTTTGTCATCAAAGGTCCAAAGAAGAATAGTGCAAAGAGTGCAAGAATAACGGTTATAGAAGTATTGATAGAACGAGTAAATGTCTGCATTAAACTCATACCAACAATCTCATCAAATGTGTTAGTTTTGCTTGATAGTTTCAAATTTTCACGAATTCTATCGAACACAACAATCTTATCAGAAATAGAAATACCGATAATTGTAAGTAATGCGATAATGAAGAACGTATCAACTTCAGCGCCGTATTTATGTGACAGTACTACATATACACCAGTCGGTACGATAATGTCGTGAAGTAGTGTAACCATAGCAATTACACCGTATTTCCATGACTGAACAGGAAGTGACACTTCGCGGAATGTAAAGGCAATAAATGAAAGTATTGCGAGTACAACCACAATAAGAGCGATGATAGCCTTCTTGGTCATCTCAGCCCCTAATGTAGGGCCCACAGTATTGACTTGAGTAAATTCAAAAGGTGTAGCATTATTTGGATTAGCTGCGGATGTAATTATTGGATTAATTTCTTCATATGTTTTTGAAGAAATAAAACGATAAGTTAACTCACCTGTTTTGTATGTTTCAATTTCTTGTTCTTTTAAAATAACAGGGTTGATTTCTGCTCCAGGATTAGTATATGCAATATCCACAACTGAACCTCCTGTAAAATCAATACCCTTTTTTATTCCATATGAACTCATAAGACCAAAAGAAACAAGTACGAGAGCTACTGATAATCCTATAAAGAATGCTTTGTATTTAATGATGAACATGACTGATTTTTAAGGAGTGGTGCGACTATAAAAATCGTCACCCCGCCATTTTAAATTAATAATCTCTTTTTTAAAGATGCCCAAGAATTACCATATTGTTTAAGCTGTAATTCCCTTTCTCTAGCAGTATCACTGGAACAATATGCTTCATAATATACCATTTCACACTTATAGTTACAAGAATGTTCGGTAAACCTTCTTTTAAGATCTTTTGTATAACCTATATATGGTTTACCATCTCTTTTGATTACGTAAACATAGTGCATAAATGGCGGGGTTACATAAAATATAGCCGCCGTTTACGGCTCCTTATTTTATTGTAAACCCTGAACTGAATAAAAATTTCATCAATCGACTATTTGATTTATTCGCAATCGCTCGGATGAATACACGAGTGATAAGCTGAGCAGAAATAAGAGAAATAACTGCACCGAAGAAGAATGTGAATGCAAAACCTTTCACTATTGATGTTCCTATCCAGAATAGAATAATGGATACAATAATCGCCGCAATGTGTGAATCACGAATTGATGTCCAAGCTCTTGCGAAGCCTAGTTCTACTGCATCAATCAAATTTTTACCATTTCTAATCTCTTCTTTCATACGCTCGAATGTGAGCACATTCGCATCCACCGCTAGACCAACAGAAATAATGAAGCCTGC
>JAIPIK010000022.1 GCA_021734745.1 Candidatus Altimarinota bacterium
TTGATCTAGTAGATGGAACAACAACAGTTGCAACTTCAACTGATCTTAATATAAATGCTACAGGAACATATACATTTACATATACAACAACAGATGTGTCAGGTAATGCTGCAACATCTACACGTACTATTAATGTAGTTCCTGTAATTGTTACTTTTAATATTACAATTACATCATCTGGTGTTGGAACAACTAGCCCATCTGGAGTAATAGCAGTTAACCAAGGAGATAACCAGACAATCACCCTTACACCTAATTCTAGTAGCTCTCTTATATCTCTTGTAATTGATGGTGTTGTTACCTCAGCCACAACAACTGTTACATTTATAAATGTACAAGCAGCTCACACAATTGATGCTGTCTTTGCTGCTACTGGAACTTTAACAAATCAGATCACTTCCACTTCTGGAGCAAATGGTACCATTTCACCACTTGGAGCAATTGATGTGGCCTCTGGAGCAAGTCAAACATATACCATTACACCAAATGCAGGATATTCTATTGGAAACATCACAGTTGACGGTTCATCAACTCCAATAAGTAATACTTATGTCTTCAGTCCTGTTTTAGCTCCACATACAATTGACGTAACTTTTATAACTGTACCCGTTACTATAATAAACTCAACAATCAATGGAACATACTACTCTTCGTATTTCCCAACTACAGCTTCATCAACAGATCTTGGAATTACGGGGACTTCTACAATAATAAATTCAACGACTACTGCGCCAATTAATCTATCAAATGTGAATCTTTACGACGTAACCGTCTCAAGCACCACCCTCTCTAACACAAGCGCCACAAGCTCAACACTAATAAATTCAGAACTTACAGGATGCTTAATTTCTAACTCTTTTGTTAAAAATTATGCAGCAACTAATTGTAATATTAACAACTCAACAGTTGATCCACCATCTGGTTTAAATGACCTATCTGGGACTAACGTAGCAAGTAGTTCAATATATTATTCTGATGTTGTAAACTCAAATGCTACATCTTCATACATTGCCACTTCAACTATTAATTCTTCAAATCTACTAAATTCAACTTCTACTGATTCGACTATCGCTACATCAACCATTACAAATAGTACAGTCGCAACATCAACAGTTAATACAAGTACAGTAACTGATTCTAATGTTTCTTCATCTACTGTAGATACATCAAGTGTAGTAAACAGTACTTCAACTAATGCAGTTGTAAACAATAGTACAGTTGCTACAAGTACAGTCACAGATAGTACAGTCGCAACATCAACAGTTAATACAAGTACAGTAACTGATTCTAATGTTTCTTCATCTACTGTAGATACATCAAGTGTAGTAAACAGTACCTCAACTAATGCAGTTGTAAACAATAGTACGGTTGCTACAAGTACAGTCACGGATAGTACAGTCGCAACATCAACAGTTAATACAAGTACAGTAACTGATTCTAATGTTTCTTCATCTACTGTAGATACATCAAGTGTAGTAAACAGTACTTCAACTAATGCAGTTGTAAACAATAGTACGGTTGCTACAAGTACAGTCACGGATAGTAACCTAACTTCATCTATTGTAACTGTATCAGATGTAATGAACTCTAATGTTGTTTCAACAACAGTTACTCTTTCATTTATTACAAACAGTACGACCACAAACAGCAATATAACCAACAGCACATCTACTAATTCAACAGTGGCAACTAGTACCATTCAAAATAGCAATATCGCATCTTCAACTATAGCAACCTCTGCAATAGCCACATCTACAGTTAATGCATCAAATCTATCTAATAGTACAAGTACCAACAGCAATATAACAAATAGCACCTCAACTAATGCTGCTGTAGATAACAGTACAGTTGCCACAAGCACAATTACAAATAGTACAGTCGCAACATCAACAGTTAATACAAGCACAGTAACTGATTCTAATGTTTCTTCATCTACTGTAGATACATCAAGTGTAGTAAGCAGTACTTCAACTAATGCAGTTGTAAACAATAGTACAGTTGCTACAAGTACAGTCACAAATAGTACAGTTGCGACATCGACTATTTCATCATCAATATTTGCTTCATCGACAATCATTAGCTCAACAATTACAAACGGTAATGTATCATCGACCACTCTTACAAATGCACTTATCACAAACGCAACAACAAGTAATACTACAGTATCAAATTCAACTTTACAGAATGCTACTTTCGCCAATGCAATCGTAGTTAACAATGTTATATCAAGTGGAACAGTCACACCCGCAGGTACAACTACTCCAATAGTTATCTCAACGTCAACATCACTTGCAACGATTGTTAACTTCAATCCTATTGCAAGCTTTACAGCTGCACTAAGTGGCCTTGTAGCAACTTTCACTGATACTAGTACTGACCTAAATAATGGAACATCATTCGAAGATATTTGGACCTACCTATGGAACTTTGGAGATGGTGCCACCGCAACAACAACTGTCTCATCATTAGGCAACAATCAGTCACATACATATGCTTCTGCAGGTGCATACTCAGTATCGCTTACACTTACTGATAATGGACCTAACACATCATCTTCAATGCAGGTTATTAATCCAGTCGTCCCTGCACCAGTTAGTGGAGGAGGTTCCTTTAGTTCAGGTGGAAGTTACTGGGTACACTCTCCAACACCAATGATTACTGAACTATCTACAACAACACCATTACCAATAAATACAGTATCAAACCCAAACACAGGAGCAACTGAAATACCAGCAAAATATTTATTCAAGAATAATCTAACTATCGGATCTACTGGAGATGAAGTGTCTGCTCTGCAAGAGATTCTAAAGTATTATGGTTACTTTACCTTTGATAGAATAACTGGCTACTTTGGACCGATAACAAAAGATGCTGTTGTAAAGTTCCAACTAGCTCACAACCTAGCACCATATCCTGGAATAGTAGGACCTCTTACTCGTGAAGTGTTGAACAATCTACAACTAGAATTGACACCTATTACTACACCTGTAATAATATCAACCCCTGCTCCAACAAAAATAGAAACATACCCACCAACAAAAACTACAACTACATTTAAACCTAAAAAAGTTACAGTAACAGAAATTCTGCCTAAGGAAGAACTTACACTACCCGAAATGGAGGTAGTGAGAAAAGGAGTCTGGAGTAAAGTCTTGAGTTTTATAGAAAATGTCTTTGGCAACATTGGAGAAATTATAACGGGTAACAAGTAACTTCTACTTATAATACCTCGCGGACAGTATTAAGATGAAATACTATTTTAATGGTATGATTACTTTATTAATTAAAACTTATGTCAACAGAAAATATCAAAGCAAATAAAAAATGTGTAGTCTGTAAAATAGACTTGAATACTATGAAAAGTTTTAGGGAGCGTGAAGACTGGGAAAGTGTAAAATTCTGCAGCAGTAAATGTAGAAAATCTACAGCAAGTAAAAAAAGGAGGTAGGAATTAAAACATATCTCCAAATAAATTTCATATTATTTTACCTCCTTATTTATAAATGATATTTTACCTCACACAAAACGATAAGCTTGACAAATTTTTTCTATCTGCTATACTATGTAAAGCTAGTAACGTTTGGGACATCAACCCCTCCCAAACCTGAACGCCTATGCGCTTCGGCGGTAGCACTTAGCCCAGCATCTTCGGATGCTGGGCTACTTTATTTTTACCTACTCGACCATTCTTTTTCTTGTCTCACTAATACCTTCTTTGGTTCATGGGTTTCTGCAAGTATCATCTTAACGGCACGTTCCATGCGTATTCCTTGTGAACCTTTCATATAAATAATATCATTCGGACCAAGCACTTGTGCTAGTTCTTTTCCTGCGTCTATGGCTGTATCACATTGCATAATATTATCATCGTGCATTTTGCCATCTAACGCCCCTTCTGCTATTGCTCTTGCACGAATACCAACAGTATAAAGTTTGTGACATGACTTTGCAGCAATCATTCCTATCTTATAATGTTCATCTCTTGTGTGTGAACCGAGTTCCAACATGTCTCCAAGGACTGCAATTTTGCGCCCCTTTGTTTCCATTTCACTTAATGTCTTTAGTCCATGCTCTGTTGCTTTTGGAGAAGCATTATATGTATCATCGATAATAGTAGAATTATTCATTCCTGACAAAAATCGCATACGTCCTTTTGGTTTATCAGCGTCACGAAGTGAAGCACAAGCAACTTCAAGTGATATATTAAGTTCGCGAGCAATAGCAAGGGCTGGTAGCGCACAATAGATTGATGACTTACCGGCAACTTCAGGTAAAACCATATGATGCTTTGAATTAGCAACAGTAATATCAGCTTCTGTTCCTTCTATTGGGTGACCATAGAACTTTATATTATCAGCCCTAAAATCTGCTTCTTCGTGAATACCTATACTTACCTTTCTTGCATTTGTTGTTTCAATTAATTTCTTCGCATCATTATCATCTGCATTATAAATAAATAGACCTGTTTCATTTAAAGCTTTCACAAGATA
The DNA here is from genome assembly GCA_021734745.1 of Candidatus Altimarinota bacterium. GTDB lineage: Bacteria > Patescibacteriota > Minisyncoccia > Phycocordibacterales > UBA5272 > UBA11704. The sequence continues at coordinate 4,491 of JAIPIK010000022.1, forward strand.
ACCTTTTTCTGTAATAACGGCGTCTCTGTCTGGGAAAAATTCAATATGAACTGGAACTTGTCCGAACTGTGTAACAACAGTTATATTAGGCTTTATCCAACCAGCAATAGACTTAATATCTCCTGGCCGATCTGCTCCAATTTCAAGGACTAGATGTGTTGGATAACTTTTCTGCCAAATAACAAAAACCCCACGCACAATAATCACTATCCATTTAATAGGATTACTCCAGCCTGATTTTTCTCCAAGAATAGTTAAAGGCACCCCAAACTCACTATTCATACTCTTCTCACTACGACGAGTATAATAATGTTGTTTCATTACAGCATAAATCGCGTCTTTTGTACTAGTCTTACCGAGATTTCCTGTTACACCAATAATAAACGGCTTATGTTTTGCAAGGACTAGCTTCGCTTCCCAAGTAAGGATACGGATAATGATGGGTTTGATTAGGTCTTTCATGATGGTAGATTTTAGACGTTAGAAATTAGATTTTAGATAATTTGAATACTAAAATTATACCATATTATAATATGTACAAACGTGTCTAAATTTAATATATAATATGTATGGACCGTTGAATGTAACCTCTAGAGTGGAGCCACATATGTTACAAGTGTCTTATAGAAGAAATTTTCTGTAAGAATCGGGCCCCGTGGTTCTAAGCAGCGTCGTAAGACGCTGCTTTTTTTAGTGTCTTAAATAAAGATATTCTGCACAATCACATTTCTTTACTTTTTTACCGGAACCGCATGGACATGGGTCGTTTCTTCCAAACTTTTCACCACCAACATTCCTAGTACTCAAATCCTGATTATTACTTCCTGCTGTTTCGGGAATAACCTGAACAAAATTATTCTGTACTTGCGCCTGTGCATGTTGTGATGCGAAAAATCCATCCATATTTTCAATAAACAAAATAAGTTCTGCACGAAGTGAAGCCTCCAACCCTTTGAACATCCTAAGTCCCTCTTTCTTATATTCAACTAATGGATCACGCTGTCCATATGCACGCAAATTAACACTATTTCTTAAATGCTCCATTGCATCTAAATGCTCCATCCATAATGTATCTATAACCTGCAACATCATCACACGGAAAATATGTCTGACAGCTTCCTTTTCGTATTGCTTTTCCTTCTGCTTCATTACTTCTTCAAGCTCTGGTTTTTCTAAAACTAATTCGGCTATTACTTCATCAACAAAAGCTTCATCATTAAACAAAATCTTACGACGCTTTGTATAAACACTAGTACGTTGATGATTTAGAACATCGTCATATTGAAGTGTGTGCTTACGAGTATCGAAATGAAAACCTTCAATTTTCTCTTGAGCCCCCTCTAATGCGCGCGACACCATCTTACTAGACACTGGCTCATCTTCTGGTATACCGAAACGCCCCATCATGTTTTTGATATTACTTGAACCGAAAACTCTCATTAAATCATCTTCAAGAGAAACAAAAAATTGTGTCTCACCAACATCACCTTGTCTTCCTGAACGTCCACGCAACTGATTATCTATTCTACGTGCTTCATGGCGCTCAGTACCAATAACAAATAACCCTCCATATGAAAGTACGTCTTCCCTTTCTGATTCTGTTGCTTGTGGACCACCTAGCTTAATATCCACTCCACGGCCCGCCATGTTGGTTGCAATAGTAACTGCACTCTTTTTACCAGCTGCAGCAATAATTTCTCCTTCCTTCTCATGATTCTTTGCATTTAAAATAGTATGAGGGATATTTGCACGTCTCAAATATTCTGATACCTCCTCATTTTTCTCAATAGAAATAGTACCTATGAGAACTGGCTGACCTTTGTCATTTAACTCCTTCACTTTTTTTGCAAGAGCTTTCCATTTACCTTTTTCAGTTTGAAAAATAAAATCAGCATGATCTTTTCTATGAATAGGATTATGTGTTGGAATAGGAGTCACAACTAATCCATATACTTTATAAAATTCTTCCTTTGAAGTTTCGGCTGTTCCTGTCATACCAGATAACTTCTCATAAAAACGAAAATAGTTCTGGAAAGTAATAGAAGCAAGTGTACGTGATTCTTGTTCTATCTTCACACCCTCCTTTGCCTCAACAGCTTGATGTATACCATCTGACCAACGTCGACCAGGTTGCATACGTCCAGTGAATTCATCAACAATAATAACTTGACCATCTTTAACTACATATTCACGCTCACGAAGGAATAGTGCTTTTGCTTTTACCGATGTTTCTAGATGATGAACATATTTCATTCCTTCAACTGAATAAATATTTGAAATACCTAGCGCTGCTTCAACTTTATTTATTCCTTCTTCTGTAAGTGAGATAGCTCTTTGTTTTTCGTCCACAGTATAATGGTCTCCTTCAACTAAATTTTCTGCAATGCCAGCAAACTTCATATACATATCACTTGATTCAGCAGCAGGTGCAGAAATAATAAGCGGTGTACGCGCCTCATCAATCAAAATAGAATCTATTTCATCCACAATTGCATAATGATGTGTATGTTGTGTAATTGCATCACTACTATAACCAATATTATCTCTTAGATAATCAAAACCAAACTCATTATTCGTACCATAAGTAATATCTGCTCTATAAGCTTCCTGACGTCCGCATGGATTAAGAAAATCATACACTACTTTATACGCCCCAACTTCTTTTGTTTCAGCGTCATCTTTTTCTAATTCTTTTTTACTAAGATGTGTACTGTCATACATAAATGACGACTGATTATTTATAACAGAAACAGAAAGACCGAGCGCGTCGTGTATCTGCCCCATCCAAACAGCATCACGACGTGAGAGATAGTCGTTCACTGTAACAATGTGTACACCTCGGCCAGTGAGAGCATTTAAATATGACGGCAATGTTGCAACAAGAGTCTTTCCTTCTCCAGTTCTCATTTCAGCAATATGTCCACGGTGAAGAAGAATTCCTCCGATTACCTGTACACGGTAATGCATCATCTTGAGTGTCCTTCTTGATGCTTCACGAACAAGAGCAAAAGCTTCTGGTAATACTTCTTCCAGAACTTCTTTTTCTTTTTGCTTAAGTTCATCACCTTTAAGTCCTTCAATAGACTTCATTACCTTTTCCTTGAGAGTTAAACTCTTATGTTTAAGATCGTGATCAGAAAGGGTTTTTAAGGCCTCTTCGTGCGAAAAAACAGCATCTACAATCGGTGTTAATTTCTTAATAGTACCAATAGATTCATCTGGAAAAATAAGCTTCAAACTTTGAGAAATAAGTGACATAGTTGGCCAATTATACCATAAAACAGCCTTTTAATACAAAGATTTATACACTAAATATACTAGTACTATTATTTAATATTTATAATGCTTTATCTAAACTCAACTGCAAAATTATACATTCCCATACTGCAAACACCTTGTATAACATCACCTGTTTTTGGTGTTCCTATATCTATTATTGTCTCCCCTGTATTAGGTAGCATTTCTCTATAATTAATTGAGCGAATAGCTAAAGCTAGGGAGCAGTCATATGTACCATTTGTTTTCATTATTATTTTAGTTGGTATACCAGCCTTAGCGAATGATTGGCGAGGTGAATATCCACCACGAGCAGTAATGGTGACATATTGAATACTATCTTCAATTTTTGAATTTTCTACGTTTCCTATTGATTCAACTTTTTTATTTGACTCAAATTTCCCACCACCAGTATCTTTTGTGACTATGTAGCCAGTACCAACTATAATAATAGTTGCAATTATAAATGCTGTAACGTTTCTCATAAATTAATTATATATTAAATAATGGGTCAATAATACCTAACCCCGCAAGTCCAGCTAAAAGTGCAAATACTCCTAACCCAATGACAACAACTCCGGCTGATTTGAAAAATACCGATGCGTATTTTGAATTAGCAAATGAAGCAGACCCAAACGATAATAACGCCAACACTGGAAGTGTTCCTAATGCAAATGAAAACATAATCATTGAGCCCGTTGCAAATGACCCACTTGAAAGGGCTGAGAACTGCATTGCTTGTGTGAAGCCACAAGGAAGGAAGAAGGTCCCGAGTCCGATAAATAATGGTGTAAATGTCTCATGTTCAATTTTTCTAAAAAAAGAAAATATACCAGAAGGGAGAGTAAATTTACTTTTCTTAAAAACCCCAACCAGATTAAGCCCAAGTGTGAGCATAATAATAGAAGCAATAATTCCTAGTATTGATGAAAAAATAAAACTAATACCAATTTTCTCTCCAAGTAAACCTAACACTCCTCCAAGAAAGGCAAAACCAACTAATCTACCGATGTGGAATAGCATAATTGGTTTCTTGTTTTTTTTATCATCTTGTGCAATTTTTGCGGAAAGAGAAAATACTAATCCACCGACAACTGCAAGACAACTTGAAACAGAAGCGATAAGACCAATAAGAACAGCGGTAGTAGGTGTAACTCCGCCACCTATTCCAAAATCTAATACCCCAGACTTCTGTAATACAATAAACAAAACAAGAAAAGTTACGCCGATTGGTATAGCTTTCAACATATCACTATTCCCTTCTTTTGTTTCAACAATCTTTTCAACAGAAAAAACATATCTTTTTGGTTTAATTATTTCTGTTAATTTCTTAGCAAGTTCTTCTGATTCATAATCAATATTTGTTTCTACTTCTATTTGTTCATTTTTAATATCAACATCTGCACTCACAATAAAATCTTGTTCCTTTAAAACATCTTCGATTGATATTTTACATGATGCACAGTGAGTCCCAGAAACGTGTAATGTATACTTCTTCATAATTTAATTTTATAATTTTTTAACTTTTAACCTAAGTGAATTAGACACCACCGACACACTAGAAAATGCCATAGCAAGTCCTGCAAAAATTGGATTAAGGAATATGCCCCATATAGGATATAGTAACCCAGCTGCTATGGGTATACCAATAGCATTATAAATGAACGCCCAAAAAAGATTTTGTTTCACTGTTCTCATTGTTGCTTTTGAAAGCATAACCGCTTGTGATATTTTTCTAATATCACCATGTAATAATGTTATACCTGCAGACTCAATTGCAATATCAGTACCTGTAGCCATTGCTATGCCGACATTTGCCTGAACAAGTGCAGGTGCATCATTTATACCATCTCCTACCATTGCAACTATTTTTCCACGACTTTGTAATTCTTTTATTTTACCAGCCTTTTCATTTGGTAATACCTCAGCAATCACAGTATCAATATTTGCTTGCTTAGCGATATATTCTGCTGCTATACGATTGTCCCCAGTTAACATAATTACCTCAAGACCCATTTTGTTAAGCTTTTCTATTGATGTAATAGCTTCATCTTTCAATGTATCTGAAAGAGCAATGAGCCCAACTACTTTATTATCAATCTCGATGACAACAACTGTTTTACCTTCTTCTTGTAAAGTTACAATATTCTCATCTTTGTCTCCTCTTTCTGGTTTATGAATGTATACATTTTTATTAAGCACCTCCGCTTTTACACCAACCCCTTCTAGAGACACAAAATTTGATACTAACTCATATGACAGTTTCCTTAATTCCACTTCCTTAGCTATCGCCTCTGCAAGAGGGTGTTCAGACATTTTTTCTACACTCCCTGCAATTTTTATTATTTCATCTTCACTATATAAATTATCTAATGTAATTACATTCGTCACTTCTGGTTTTCCTTTAGTAATTGTTCCTGTTTTGTCAAAAACAATCGTATCTACTTTACTTAAAAATTCCAGATTTTCTGCACCTTTAACTAGAATGCCATATTCCGCCCCCTTACCTACTCCAACAATAATAGCAGTTGGAGTGGCTAAACCTAATGCACATGGACAAGCTATAACCAGAACACCAACAAAAGAAAGTATTCCGTACGATATAGCTGTTGCTTGGCTCATAAACATTCCACCAACAAAAATCCATACAAGTAACGAAGTGAAAGCAATAACTAAAACAATAGGAACGAACACACTCGAGATTCTATCCGCCATTGCCGCGATTGGTGCTTTACTTCCCTGCGCCTCTTCAACCATCTTTATAATATTTGAGAGCATTGTTTCTCCTCCTATTTTTGTTGCCTCAAATTTTATACTTCCTTGTTTATTAATTGTCGCCCCTATAACAATATCACCAACTACTTTATCCGATGGAATTGACTCACCTGTAATCATCGATTCATCAATTGACGTATTCCCTTCTATTATTTTTCCATCAACAGGTATTTTTCCACCTGGCTTTACTATAATCATATCTCCCAAAACTACATCATCTACAAATATTTCTGTTTCCACCCCATTACGCATTACAAGTGCCGTTTTTGCCTGAAGATTCAATAATTTTTCTATCGCTTCACCAGTTTTCTGTTTCGACTTTGTTTCTAGATATTTACCAAATGTGACAAATCCAATCACAACAATCACAACATCAAAATATGTAACGTTTGGTGCTTGAATTAATTTTTGAAACTGAGGAAATAAAACTATCCCGGCACTATATATATATGCAGTAAGTGTGCCGATGCCAATTAGAGTATCCATATTAGCTACTCTATATTTAATAAATCTAACTACACCTAAAACAAATGGTTTACCCACCCAAAACATGACTACTGTAGCAAAAATCAATAAAACGGAATTAGCCACTCCCATAGAAATAGGAATATCTGGTATAGACAAGAATATATTGTCAAAAATATCCCACATCATAAAAACAAAAATAATAAGGGCTAATGGCATCACGAACCATACTTTATTTTTTTGTTCTGCTAGTTCTTTTTCTTTTATTTCTTTACTTGAATGCAAACCTAAGTGTTCACTATGATCCATGTTAGACATGTCCATATTCATTACCGTGTCAGATGATAAACTACTATCTCCTTCATTAGATTCAATTGTATATCCTAATTTTTCAATCTCACTATTCATTAAGTCTGGATTAACTTTCTCTCCATCAAAATCTATTTTTGCTTTTTCGGTAGCAAAATTAACATCAACAGTTTTAATACCATCTAGTTTTGTTAGTCGATCACTTATAATAGCTGAGCAACTTGCGCAGTGCATTCCATTTACTTTGAAGGATTTTGAGATCATATAATTACTACTTTCTTTTAAGTCTGTAGACTTTTAAGATTTCATCTGTTGCGATCTTTTCTTTTCCGTTTTTAATTTGATGAATAAGACATCCACTTAAATGGTTTTCCATTAATACATCCTCCACTCCAGATAAAGCCTGCTTCACTGCAGATGTTTGGGTTATAATATCAATACAGTATTCATCACTCTTAATCATTTCTTGTAATCCACGAACTTGCCCTTCTATAATTTTAAGTCTACGCAGAATCTTTGTATTTTCATTATTCATATATATTAACTAATATCATTTTTTATAGAAGTAAATTCCTCCTTTGTAATTTCACCCTTCGCATAACGCTCCTTTAATATTTCCAAAGCACTTTCAGATTCTGCAGGAATGCGGTGATTAGAAGAATGGTTTCCACTTTTGAACATCCAGATTAATCCATAAATAATAAAACCCCAGAATGCAACCATGAATATAAAACCGAAACTGAACATATGGTATGGCAAGTAGTCGTTGTAATAATACATCATAATTTTTTGCTATTTTATAATCAATTTAGTATACCCCTGTGGGGTATACACAGTCAAGTGGTATAACAAAAAAATAAATCACCCATGGGAGTGGGTGATTTATCCGATTCAACCAAATGCGACTATGCGCGCTTTGCTGACTTCTTTGCAGTCTTCTTTGCAGCCTTCTTTGCAACTTTCTTTGTTGCCTTCTTTGCTACTTTCTTTACTGCTTTCTTTTTTGCTGCCATAAAATATTTTATTATGCAAATCAGAGAGTATTTGTAATTTTTATGATCACGACCGTAATCATTACTCTCGATAATATAAGTATGACATTAGTACATACACATACAATAGAAAAAGATGTTAAATATGTGGATAACTTTTTTTATTTAAAAAATTAATTTTTAATGAATAATGCAAATGCGAAGAACTTGCATAAATGTAAATTTGTTGGAGATTTTTACACGCTCAGTCTAAAAATTAAAATTGTGAATTATATACAAAAAATGATGCATTCTGCATCATTTTTTGTATCACTTGAACTATTTTATTTCTTTGTCTTATTTTTTACTCTGCGTAACCGTGCTTCTTGGCTACACATCTACATCCGTGTGGACCAATATGTTCTTTCACGAATTCTTCACCATAGTCATAACAAATTTCTTCCCCTTCTTTTATATTTTTAATTGCTTTAATAAAAACACGTCCTTTCTTTATTTCACTTTCTGCATTCGCCACCTCCTCACATGCATGGTTACAATATCGTGCGACATTCCATCTTGGTGTTCCGTCAATTGTTTTATTGCGAGTAATTTCAAAAAGATACTGACTTGTTGTTTTCTTGTCTGCTTCTTCTTTATTTAAAATATTACCGATGTATTCGATAATCAATTCTCCTTTCTTGATATTTTCACCAGCGAATAATCCAAGTCCAGCTACACCACGTTTTACTTTTACTATTTTGAAATGATGGTCTGGTAGATGTTTTGTATTCTGAGAAATATTTGATAATTTTCGAATCACCAGATTCGTGGCCTTGCCATAAACTGATACCCTCTTCGAACCCTTCTTTAAGATCTTTGACTGTTTTGTAAGCATAGATATGATAGTATTAATAGTATATTAGAATAGCAGTTAGAGTATCATATACTACCATCATGAAACAAGTCCCAGAACAACTAAATAGACCATTTAATGCTGAAGAGGTTGAATCTTCTCTTTATGAAATGTGGGAGAAGAGTGGATATTTTAATCCAGATAATTTACCAGGTAATAGAAAAGAGTCTTACTCAGTGACTCTTCCACCACCGAATGTCACTGGGACATTACACACCGGCCACGCAATTATGCTTGCTATACAAGATACACTTGTACGATATAAACGTATGTCTGGTTACAAAACTTTGTGGCTTCCAGGAACAGACCATGCAGCGATTGCAACTCAGTCAGTGGTAGAAAAAAAGATATATAAAGAAGAAGGAAAATCTCGTCATGATTTAGGGCGAGAGGAAATGTTAAATCGAATAAATGAGTTCGCTGCAGAAAGTCAGAAGACAATTTTGTCTCAATCAAAAACAATGGGTGCATCTCTTGACTGGTCACGTCTAGCTTTTACACTTGATGAAAAAAGAAACCTTGCGGTTAGAACCATGTTCAAGAAAATGTATGATGACGGTCTTATATATAGAGGGCACCGTATTGTGAACTGGGACCCAAAAGGTCAGACAACTATTTCTGATGATGAAACTGTGGCTGAAGAAAGAAAAGGTAAGATGTATACATTTAAATACAGCAAGGACTTCCCTATCGCCATCTCATCTACACGACCTGAAACAAAAGTTGGAGATGTGGCGGTTGCAGTTCATCCAGATGATGAAAGATATAAAAAATATGTTGGCAAAGAATATAATATTGCATTTGCTGGTTGTCCGATAACAATAAGAGTGATTGCGGATACTGCTGTTGAAAAAGATTTTGGAACTGGAGCGTTAGGTGTAACTCCAGCACATAGTCAAATAGACTGGGACATTAAGGAACGGCACAATCTTCCTGTGAAACAAGTGATTAACGAGTATGCCAAAATGTATGGTCTTGCAAATGAAGAGTTAAATGGCAAAAAAGTAACTGAAGCTCGTGAATATATTGTTAATTGGATGCATGAGAATAATTTAATTATCAGTGAGGAAGATGTTGTTCAGAATATTCCGACAGCAGAACGTACTGGTGGAGTTATAGAACCATTACCAAAACTTCAATGGTGGATAGCTGTGAATAAACCTTTCAAACATTTTGGAGTCGAAACAACTCTTAAAAATTTGATGAGAAAAGCTGTGGAGAATAAAGATACCACTATTATTCCTGACCACTTTGAAAAAACTTATTATCACTGGATTGAAAATTTGCATGACTGGTGTATATCAAGACAGATTTGGTATGGGCATAGAATTCCTGTTTATTACAAAGGTGATGAAATACATTGTGAAATTAATCCACCAGAAGAAGATGGCTGGGTACAGGACGAGGACACATTAGATACATGGTTCTCTTCTTCAATGTGGACATTCTCTACGCTTGGATGGCCAGAAGAAACAAAAGATATGAAAACATTTCACCCAACATCTTTTCTTGATACGGGGCCTGATATTCTTTTCTTCTGGGTGGCGCGTATGATTCTTGCATCAATGTATGTATTCAATGAAGCGCCGTTTAAATATGTTTACTTGCACGGAATGGTTAGAGATGCTCAAGGTCGTAAGATGAGTAAATCACTCAACAATGCTCTTGATCCACGTGAACTGTCTACAAAATATGGAACAGACGCACTTCGTATGTCACTTCTTGTTGCTAATGGACCAGGTAATGATTTGAAGCTTGGAGAAGATAAAGTAAAAGCATATAAGTTGTTTGCAAATAAAATATGGAACGCTACACGATTCGTACTTGAGAAAACTGCTGACTTTGAAGAAGATACTGTTTTAAACGATGAAGACCAAGCAGTATATGATGCATGGAGAGATAAGCAGAAAGATATTACAAGCGACCTTGATAATCATAGATTACACATAGCTTCAGAAAAAGTTTATGATTATTTTTGGAAAGTATTCTGTGATGAAATAATTGAGACTCGAAAAACAAGAATTCTTGAGAATAGAGATAAGGAAAGTGCTCAAGCATTATTACTTATTCTTCTTCGTGAACAAATGATTGTCATTCATCCGTTTATGCCTTTTATTACTGAGGAAGTTTGGAAATACATAAAGAAAGACGAGGATAATATGTTAATTGTTACTCATTGGTAAATATATTTAAAGAGTAATTGTTATTTTAGTAAAGCACCACGGGCTCACGCCACGTGGCATTATCGCCCCTTAATCTTTCAGATTAAGGTTTCAAACAGCTTTGCTGTTTGCTCACACCTAAGGTGTGAGTGGCGCGTTCATCCCACAGGCTTACGCCATGGGGCA